>JANNSW010000367.1:0-10769 GCA_031403055.1 Hyphomicrobiaceae bacterium
GTCGCGCCGGAGGCGCGCCACCGGCGCGACGCGGCTCCCGGGGAAACGGGAATCGAATGAATGCGCAGGAACACTGGGTTCTCCCTCGGATGGTTGGCTCGGGAGCAGCGGCATGCAACGGACCTTCGAGATCGACGTGCTCTATACCCATACGGAAGGCGAGCCGACCGCGATTGTGCTGGGTGGCATCGCCTATCCCCATGGTGCCGACATCCACCGGCAGCGCGCCTACCTGGTCGAGCACTACGATTGGCTGCGCCGCGCCTTGATGCGGGAGCCGCGCGGGCATCAGCACATGTTCGGTGTGTTCGTGACACCCGCACCTTCGCACGGCGTCGACGCCGGGATCATCTGGATCGACGGCGAGAATTTCATCGACATGTGCGGGCACGGCACCATCGCGCTCGGGATGGTTGCGGTCGCGCGCGGCCTCGCACCAGGGCAGAGCGACGGCCGGGTGCGCTTCGCGACGCCGGTCGGTGTGGTCAGCTGCGAGACCGGCGGCAGCAACGGCGCCGTCGAGTGGTGCCGTTTCGAGAATGTGCCGGCCTTCACGTTCGCTCAGGACGTGCCGTTCGAGCTGCCGGGCTATGGCACGCTGCACGCGGACATCGCCTTCGGCGGCAACTACTTCGCGACCGTCGAGTGGAAATCGCCGGGCTTGCGCATCGCGCCCGAGAACGGCAGCGCCTTCTCCGCCCTCGGCACGATCGTTCGCAATCAGCTCCGCGAGAAGCTCGACTTGAAGAACCCGCTCACCGAGGCGTCCGTTCCTCTCAACTTCGTGACCTTCTGGCATGGCTCGAGCCGGCCCGAGGCGCTCTATCGCTGCGTCCACGTGTTCAGCGACGGCAAGTGCGACCGCTCGCCGGGCGGTACCGGCACCAGCGCCATGATGGCGATGCTGGAGGCACGCGGCCGGGTCAAGGTCGGCGAGCCGATCCGCTCCGAAGGCTTGCTCGGCAGTGGCACCTTCGAGGGTTGCCTCGTGCGCGAGGCGAGGTCCGGCGGCAGACGCGCCTTCGTGCCGGCCATCAAGGGACGCGCGCATGTGATCGGATCGGCCAAGTGGACGTTCGATCCCGACGATCCGCTGCGCGAAGGGTTCGTCGTCGGCTGACGGGGGCAAGCATGGCAAAGGCGATCCGTGACGGTATCGCGATCGACTATGAGGTCGCCGGCGAGGGCGAGCCGACGCTCGTGCTGGCCCACGCCTTTCCATTGAGCCGCGCGATCTGGCGGCCGCAGGTCGAAGCGTTTTCGCGGCGCTTGCGGGTCGTGACCTACGACGCGCGCGGGTTCGGACGGTCGGACGCGCCGGACGAGGCCTCGGCCTACTCGATGGCGATCGCGATCGCCGATCTCGGCGCCGTGCTCGATGCCGTCGGGGCGAGGCTCGCGGTGATCGGCGGCCTCTCCATGGGCGGCAACGTGGCGCTCAACTTCGCGCTTGCGAGCCCCGAGCGGGTCGCAGGTCTCCTCATTGCCGATACCGGCGCCGGCTCCGATGATCCCCGATCCTTCCGCACAGGCGCCCAGGCCTGGGCAAAAGTCGCCGAGAAGGAAGGCATCGAGGCATTTGCTCGGGTCATCATGGCGAACCCGATCTTTGCGGAGTTCGCGGATCGCGGCGCGGCGGAGGAGGCTTACATGCGGAAGATCATCCACGCGAACAGCCCGCGCGCGATCGCGCACGTGTGCCGCGAGATCCTCGCCAAGCGCACGCCCGTCTACGAGCTGGAGGAAAGGTTGCGCGGCTTGCGCGCCCCGACGCGCATCATCTGCGGTGCTCACGACGAAGCCTGCCTCGCGCCCTCGCGGTTCATGGCGGCGGCGATCCCTGGCGCCACGCTCACGATCATCCCCGGAACGGGGCACTTCAACAATCTGGAGGCGGCGGAGGTGTTCAATGCTGTGGCGGAAGGACTCCTTAACGAGGCTCGGGACTGAGCAGGCTGTGCCCGCCCGGCCATCCGATCACGCCACGGCGCATGCTGCCCACAGCCGGCATGCGGGCGGCGGCGTGAATGATCCATCGGAGGCCTCCGACTTCGACCCATACTTCGTCACGCCCGCGCAGGCGGGCGCCCAGACAAGTCGCCTCTTGGACGATCGTCGAAACGTAGCTGGAATAGCCTCGTTGAGAGTCGACTGGGTCCCCGCCTTTGCGGGGACGACGTTTGTCGAGATACATTTCGAGCGAAGGATTTGCCCGCCCCTGACCCCGAGCGGCTGTATTGCCGTTGGTGCGGCCCGCAATGCGGTTTCTCGTCGTTGGCCAAGCGCCGGAAGTGACCGATCGCGTGGCCGGGGAGTTGATGCGAGCATCGCGTTGGTAGGCCTGCGCCTCAGGCGGCCGGCACGACGTCGGTTGCCCGGAAGTCGTTGCCCTTGAACAGGAGCGGCGCGCCCATCGACTTGGCGAGCGCATAGGCCGCGCAGTCGCCGAAGTTCAATCGTGCGTCAGCATGCAGCCCCTTGCCTTAGCGATCAAAGGCTGCCAGGGCACCTCTGGCCTGTTCGTGATCGAAGCTGACGACCTCGGTCATGCCGCGAGCGATGAGATCGGCAAGCGCGACAACCCCTGCCGGGCCATGCCTTGCTCGCATCACGATGCCTGCCTCGAGGAGCGATACAGCCGAGACAAGTCGGCGACTGGCGTTCAGCATCGCCGCCGCGAAGCGGACCCTCTCCGGCTCATCCTGCAGGATTGCGATCAACTCCGAGCTGTCGACGACGATCAACGCGGAACCCCATGCTCGTCTTAGTCGAGGATCTCGTCGGGCGAGCGCGTGTCCAGCACTGGCATCGATCGAACGCGAGCAACGATCTCGTCGGGCGATTTGCGCCGGCCCTCGGGCAGAGTCGGCACGACCGACACGGCAGCGGCACTCGCCTGGGTCGCCTCCCGAACGACAGTCTCGACGGGCTGGCATTTCACGCGGGCGACGTGCTCGGCCAGCCGGATGGTCTCGATGTCGGCTGGAAGGGTGGTGGTCGTCATGGTGTCCTCCGTGGACACTTCATAGCACGATCGAGGCAGCGGAGATCAGCCCTCAATGCCACGCATCCGGCATGCTCGCCTTGCGCTTCGCCACGAACTCGCGCAGCGCTTCATCCACCCCCGGATCGATCGGCGGGGGCACGTAGGCCGCCAGCATCTCCTTCCAGCGCCGATTGGCGCGCCTGGTCGAATCCTCGCCCCCCATGTCGCGCCATTGCTCGAAGCTCGCGTTGTCGGAGAGCTCGGGCTCGTGGAAGGCGGTCTCGTAGTTGCTCATGGTGTGGGCGCAGCCGAAGAAATGGCTGCCCGGCCCGACCTCGCGGAAAGCGCCGAGTGCAAAGCCGTTGTCGTCGAGCGCGATGCCTTCGGCCAGCCGATGCATCATCCCGCAATGGTCGGCGTCGAGCACGAATTTCTCATAGCTCATGACGAGCCCGCCCTCGAGCCAGCCCGCCGCGTGCAGCACGAAATTGGCGCCCGACAGCATCGTCGCCATCATGGTGTCGGAGGCCTCCTGCGACGCCTGCACGTCGACGGCTTTGGACGCCGTCAGCCCGCCGCCGAGGCGGAAGGGGAGCTTCGCGCGCCGCGCCAATTGCCCGAAGGCGAAATAGGCGAGCGAGGGCTCGGGCATGCCGAAGGTCGGAGCGCCCGAGCGGAGCGACATCGAGGAGAGGAAGTTGCCAAAGATCGCGGGCGAGCCCTTGCGCACCAGCTGGGTCAGCGCGATCCCGACCATCGCCTCGGCGTAGGCCTGCGCGAGGGCTCCCGCCGTCGTAACCGGCCCCATCGCGCCACCGAGGATAAAGGGCACGACGACCGTGCATTGGTTGGCCTCCGCATAGGCGCGCAACGCGCCCGTCATGATGCCGTCCCAGACCAGCGGCGAGTTGACGTTGATGTTGCCGAGGATGACGCAATTCCTGTCGACGAAATCAGCGCCAAAGAGAATCCGGCACATCTCGATCGAATCGCGCGCCCGCTCCGGCGCCGTCACCGAGCCCATGAAGGCTTTGTCGGAGTGCCGCATGTGGGCATAGACCATGTCCATGTGCCGCTTGTTGACGGGGACTTCGACGGGCTCGCAGACAGTTCCGCCCGAATGATGCAGCCAGGGCGACAGGTAGGCGAGCTTGATGAAGTTCTCGAAGTCCCGCAGCGAGCCGTAGCGCCGTCCGCCATCGAGGTCGGAGACGAAGGGGGAGCCATAGGAGGGCGAGAACACGGTCGCCTTGCCGCCGATCTCAACGGAGCGGGCCGGATTGCGGGCGTGCTGGGTGAAGACCTCCGGCGCGGTCGAGCACAGCGCTCGCACGTGCCCGGGATCGAAGCGCACCCGCGTGCCCCGCACGTCGGCGCCGGCACCCTTGAAGAGCGCCAACGCCACCTCGTCGCCGCGGATCTCCATGCCGATCTCCTGCAGGATCAGGTCGGCATGGCGATCGAACTGGGCGAGGCCTTCCTCGGACAGCATCTCATAGTCGGGGATGCGCCGCGTGATGTAGGCAGGGCCGATCGCTGGCTTTGCCCGCTCGGCGCGGCGGCCCTGGCGGCCCTGGCGCACCTTGGCAGGCCCGATTGCTGTGGCGTGCTCTGTCATCGGCTGCTTCTCCATCGCACGGACTGACGAATTCGCGAGCTATGCGCGGAAGTTGGTGACGGGATGAAGGGTTGAAGGCGGCGTATCGTGCGGGTGTTCGACGCCTCCACTCCTCCATTGAAGGAGCGATACGCCGTCTCGAACGATACCGTCGTCAAGCTGATTCAGCCAGGGGCGATCACCGACTGCCACAACCAGTTGCCAAAGGTCTTGCCCGGTGCGAGGTTCAAAGACGGGCTGGAGGTCGTCGCCAGCAAGTTTTGGCCATAGCTCACATGGAGAATTTGCAATGACAGTTCAAGGCGGCTGCCACTGCGGCGCCATCCGCTACGACGTGCAGGGCGATGCGATCACTCACGCGCTCTGCCACTGCACGGATTGCAGGCGGAGCGCGGGAGCACCAATGGTCGGTTGGACGATGTATCCGGCGGCGGCCGTCAAGGTAACCAAGGGCGCGCCCAAGATCTACAAGTCCTCCGACAATGGCCGCCGCCACTTCTGCGCTGACTGCGGCACCGGGCTGTTCTACGTCAACGAGGTCATGCTGCCCGGCATTATCGACATCCAGAGTGCGACCTACGATGACCCCGATGCGGTGCCGGCCCGCATTCACATCCAGGTGGCCGAGCGCATTTCCTGGATGGAGACGGCACATACCCTGCCGACGTTCGAGCGATTTCCGCCGATGGAATAGTGTCAATGGAAGTAGTCTCTCTGCACAACGTTGCTCGGTCCTTTGCCTGACTATCCCATCGAAGCCAGACGCAAACTGGGCTCATGACCGTTTTTCACGCGGGTCCCCGCGCGCAAGCGTGACAGGGGACGTGCCGGCGCGTTACACAGCGCTCGACTGCCATCGCCAGCTTCTATCCCGAGAGTGAGCCAGCCATGCCCAGAGAGAACCTCACCATCGATCCCCGGAAACTCTGGGACACGCTGATGGAGACCGCGAGGTTCGGCGCAACGCCCAAGGGCGGTATCAAGCGCCTCACGCTCTCGGACGACGACCGCCAGGTGCGCGACTGGTTCAAAGCCGCATGCGAGGGTCTCGGCTGCAGGGTCCATGTCGACTCGGTCGGCAACATGTTCGCCGTGCGCCCGGGCCGTGACGACAGCCTCCTGCCGATCGCCATGGGCTCGCACCTCGATACCCAGCCGACCGGCGGCAAGTTCGACGGCGTGCTCGGCGTGCTGGGGGCGCTCGAGGCACTGCGGACGCTGGTGCAGTCGGGCTACGAGACCACGGCCCCGCTGATGATCGTCAACTGGACCAACGAGGAAGGCGCCCGCTTCCAGCCGGCAATGGTGTCCTCGGGCGTCTATGGCGGCGCCTTCACCGAGGAGTTCATGCTCTCGCGCGAGGACCGCGACGGCAAGAGGCTGGGCGACGAGCTCGAGCGCATCGGCTATCGCGGCAAGGAGCCGGTCGGCTCGCACAGGTTCCAGGCGATGTTCGAGCTGCACATCGAGCAGGGCCCGATCCTGGAAGCGGAAGGCAAGATGATCGGCGTCGTCAGCGGCGTGCAGGGCATGCGCTGGTATGAGGTGACGGTGCGCGGTCAGGAGAGCCACACCGGAGCAACGCCCATGCGGCTTCGCAGGAACGCGCTCCTCGGCGCTGCCCGGATGATCGAGGCGATCCACCAGATCGGCATGGGCAATCTGCCGGGAGTGGCGAGCGTCGGGCGGATCGAGAACCGGCCGAACAGCCCCAACGTGGTGCCCGGCGAGGTCGTGTTCTCGGTCGACCTGCGCCATCCCGACGAGAGCGTGCTCGACCGGATGGAGGCCGCGTTGCGCCAGGCGCTGCCGCCAATCGCGGCGGCCGAGGGCCTCACCTGCGAGGAAAAGTGCACCTGGAAATCTCCCGCCGTCGTGTTCGCGCCCGAGCTGATCGACTGTGTGCGGACGGGCGCTGAGAAAGCCGGCTACACGACACGCGATCTGCCGTCGGGAGCGGGTCACGATGCGGTCTACGTGGCGCGGGTCGCACCGACCACCATGATCTTCGTGCCGTGCTTGGGCGGCATCAGCCACAACGAGGCGGAATCGACGACGCTGGAGGAATGCGGCGCCGGCGCCCAGGTGCTGCTCAACGCCGTGCTGGAGTACGACCGGCGTTTGACGGGGTAAGATTGCCACAGCAGGCGCCGGGCCATGCCTCACCCGCCCTCCGGATCGAGCACCTCGCCGCTCTTCAGGAATGCTTTCAGCAGCGGCTCGTGTGGGCGTCCGGCCATCGCGTCGAGATAGGGGCCCCAGATGCGCTTGGCGGCGGCACGCGCTTCGGCGACCGGCATCGGGCGGCAGGTTCCGGCTGCGCGTGGCGGCTGCTGGCCGAGCCAGAGATAGGCCGCCTGCCAGACCGGGGCGCCAACGCGCTTGTTGCCCGGACCGCGCAACTGCTCGATCGCCGGCATGGCGGGATCGTCCTCGTGCGGCGCGATCTCGATATCGGCGACGCTGCGCCCGGCCTTGCGCATCGAGAACACGCGCGTCGACTGCTCGCTGACCTTCTCGCCGTACTGGTCGAGGCAATTGTCCATGGCAGCGGCCTCGGCGAGAAAATCCCCGATGGTCGTGAGCGGCACGAACTCGTAGCCGTTGACGGTCGCCGCCGCGTACCAGGGATCGCGGATGCCAGCACCAAGTGCAACAGCGAGGTCGACGCGCTTGCGCCAGTGATCGGCTTCCTCGATCGCCTTGCGGAAGCTGATGGTCGGCAGGAATGGCTGGCGCAGCAGCGAATGCCCGAATGTGGACGTCGCGCCCGAATACCATGCCCACGCGGACAGCAGGACGAAACGATTGAGATCGCGCATGCGCGGCGCCGTCTTGGTACGCCACGCCATCCACAGCGCCAGCTCGGGGCCAGCCATTTCGCTCGCCAGCAGCACGCGGCGGAACCAGGGCACGGCGCGCCAGCTCTCGGCCGGCATATGACTAGCGATCCGGCGCGAGATGTCCTCGTCAGCGGGCAGCCCGACCAGCGGTTGGGTGAAGGCTTCGGGTGGCAGCTTGCGCAGCCAATAGGGCACGCCGAGCGCTTCGGCCGCATCCTTCAGTGGCCGGCCGCGCTCGATCAGCGCCGAGCAGCGATCGCGGGACCGCTTGTCGCCATAACCGGTCGCCAGCGCGAAGGCGAGGCCGGGAAACGTGGCTGCGAGCTCGGCGAGGCGCGGCGCCGAGCCGGTCATCATCCGGATCACCTGGCGGTAGGGCGGACAGAACCGGTCGACCCGGCTGTCGCCAGCGGGCTCGACGAGACCTGAGCTCTTGCGTGTCGGCGATTGCTTCAAACTGACCATGAACTCACACTCTCTCCCGGTCGGTCGATATGGGCGAGCAAAGATGGCGAAAGCAGGAGGGGATTTGGGCATCAACTCAATGGGTGTCAAAGGCTGTCGCCTCGCCGCAATGTGAGTGGACGCAGTGCCGCTCGAGGAGCATCAATCGCCCATTCGGCGGCACTCTGGAGGCTTTGGCAATGCACACTCGGCCGATGACGGCGCGAAGCCTCGCGATGGTGGCAGCGGTCGTGGTCGCCGCCTTCATTGCGGCGATCGTCCTCGGCTACGACGGAGCGGCCGACACGGGTGGGCTTGCCGGCGTCGAAGCGCGCATCGAGAGCCGTTTTCCCGATGTCGAGCAGATTGCCCCGGCCGAGCTTGCCGTGGCCCTCGCCGGACCAGCGGCGTCGGACATTCTGTTGCTCGACGTGCGCGAGCCCGACGAATTCGCGGTCAGCCACATCGCAGGTGCGGTCCGGGTGCCGCCCGGCGCGTGGCTCTCGACCGTGCTCGCGTCGCTCGGCGATCGGGCGAAGGGCCGGCGCGTCATCTTCTACTGCTCCGTCGGTCAGCGCAGCTCGGAGCTGGCTCGGAGCGTGGCAACGATCCTCATCGAACGGGGCGCCAAGGCCGTCGCCAATCTGCGTGGCGGTATTTTCGGCTGGCACAATCGCGCGCTGCCTCTCGTTGACGCAAGTGGGCCGACCGAGCTCGTGCATCCCTATGACGAGAGCTGGGGGCAATTGCTGCTGCGGCGCGAGCTGACGCGCTACGAGCCGCGTCCCTGACGGCGGCGGGCCGCGTGGCGGATTGCTGACAGCGCGATCACCGTGAGGATTTTGGTGCCGGCGAGCACCACACCTTTGACGGTTCCCGAGACCTTCGACTGACCGATCCGGCGGCGATAATCGACGGGCACCTCGATCGATGGAATTCCGAGCATGGCCGCGTTGATCTGCATCTCGACGGTCCAGCCATAGTTGCGATCGCGCATGCCGAGGCGTTGCAGCGTCTGGCGCCCGGCCGCGCGGAAGGGGCCGAGATCGGTGTAGCGCACGCCCCAGACCAGTCGCATCAGCCGGCAGGCGAGCCAGTTGCCGAAGCGCTGCTGCGGCGTCAGGGAGCCTTGCTCGGCACGCCCGAGGACGCGCGAGCCGATCACGAGCCCGGCCCGCCCCTCGGCGATCGGATCGATCAGCCGGTCCATCTGGGCGGGATGGTCGCTATGGTCGCCGTCGAGGAACACGACGATATCGACCGGCCCGGCCGCCGCGATGCCGGCAAGGCAGGCCGCGCCATAGCCGCGCTCGGGCTCGCTGACGACGGTCGCGCCGGCCGCCCGCGCCAACTCCGCTGTCCGATCGCGCGAGCCGTTGTCGGCGACGATGACGATGTCGACATAGCCGGGGATCTCGCCGATCACCGCGCCGATTGCCTGCTCCTCGTCGAGGGCCGGGATGACGACGCCGATGCGCTTGCCGTGCCGCATGTCGATCACCTCCGCTCCGCGGTGCGGGCAGAGATGGCTCCAAACGCGAGCAGCGCCAGGATCGGCGCCCATTCGAGCGGCACCACGACCGAGGCGAAGGTCGCCAATTGGTCGCGCGCGATCAGATGGAAGGCGACGTAGTAGAGCGGCATCATAACCCCAAGCCAAAGAAATGCCCGTGATGGCAAGAACGGCAGAAACACAGCCACCCAAGTGGCATACCAGGGGAA
Source organism: Hyphomicrobiaceae bacterium (assembly GCA_031403055.1). Lineage (GTDB taxonomy): Bacteria > Pseudomonadota > Alphaproteobacteria > Rhizobiales > Hyphomicrobiaceae > JANNSW01. The sequence goes on from JANNSW010000367.1 coordinate 9,614, forward strand.
CTGGGCGGGTGAGAGCAGGAACAACGCGCCTGTGGTCAGCGCGGCGGCTCGGATCGTCGCCTCGCCCTCGGCAGCGCGGGCGCGCCAGGCGACGATACAGGCGATCGCCGCAAGCGTGAGGCCGACAACGCCACGTGCGAGCAATCCGGCACCGGACGGGCCAGCGACCGGGGACATCAGCGTCTCGATCAGCGGGAAGATCGCGCTGTTGGTCTTCCAGCCGCTCGCATAGGCGAGGAGCCCCGATGACGGCCCCAAGGCCGAGCCGGCCATCGGCAACGCGATGAGAGCCGCCGGCAGCGCGAATGCGGCAAGCGCCGCCAGCAGCCGGATCGGATGCTGGCGCAACGGCGCGACCAGCAACGGCAACAGCAGCACCGGCCAGAATTTCACCCCGGCCGCGAGCGCCAGCACGAAGGCGGCGCTCGCATGCCGCCGGAGCGTCAGCAGCGCTACCGCCCCCAGCACCAGCGGCAGCAGGATCGCTTCCATGTGGGCCGAGTTGGCGAGCTCCTTGATGACGAGCGGGTTCCACCAGTAGAGCGCGGCCCACAGGGGCTCGCGCCCGATCCGTCGCAACAGCCAGAGGATCAGCGCGAGGGAAGCGATCTCGCCCGTCAGGCAGACCAGCCGCCAGGCCCAGAGCTGATAGGGGCCGATCAGATGGGCGAGCGCGAACGCGGCCTGCGCAACCGGGGGATAGACGGTCGAGAGCTCGCGATGATTGATCCGCTCGAGCACGTCGCCCGCGGCGGTCGCGAGTCGTCCGAGCGAGGATTGCGGATCGGCATCGAGCGCCTCGGCCGGCACGATCGCATAAGGGTCGAGCCCGGCGACGACCGCGCCGCCGTCGAGCAGGTAGCGCTGATAGTCGTCCTCGAGTGCGGGGTCGCTCGCCAGCAGTGCCAGCCGCAAGGCAAGGCCGACGAGCACCATGCCGGCGAGCAGCAGCGCCTTTCGCGGCGGCGCCAGGTCGCCGGCGAGCCGCACCAGCCGAGGCAGCAGCGGCACCAGCAGACCCGTCGCCATCAGCCCGGCGACCAGCTCGAGCACCGGCATCTCCGCCACGACGAAGTCGTAGCCGAAGGCATGCGACCACGGCACGAAGGCGAGCACGGGGAGAGCGAGCGCAAGGCCCGCCCCTGCCCAAGCCGCG
>JANNSW010000368.1:0-2978 GCA_031403055.1 Hyphomicrobiaceae bacterium
GCCTGCGCCTTCTCGCCAGCGAGCGCATGGGCCTCCATCAGCGCTCGGTGCGAAGCTTCCTTCAGGGGATCGAGCGCGACGAGGCGTTGAGCAGTCGCGATGCGGGCTTTGCCGGTTTCCTTCGCTGTGAGCCGCTCGAAGATCGCGATCGCCGTGTCTGCGAGCCGGCGCCGCTCGGCTGCGAGCCAGTCCTCGAAGGACGGGTCGCGAATGACCGTATCGGCCAGCAACTCGCCGCGATAGAGCGGAGCGGCCTGCCGCAGCTCGTCGAGGTTCTCGGTGTGGGCGAGGCGTTGAAGCTCGACAATGTCGGAGGAGACGAGGCCGGCGTCGAGCCCGATGCGGTCGCCGTCGGTCGAGAGCGCGCGAGCATCGATCCCCGACAGCTCCTTCTTCAGCACGGCAAGCGCCTGCCTCAGGCTGCTGCGTGCCTGCTCGTCCCCCCGGTCGCTCCAGAGCAGGTTCGCCAGCCGCTCCCGCGTCGCCGAGCCCGACGGCGACAGCGCCAGGATCGCCAGCAGCGCCCGGCTCTTCTTCGCCGACACGGCGATCTCCCTCCCCGCCCCGTCACGGGCCGAGAACTCGCCGAGCAAGGTCAACCTGAGCGCACTCATCGGGAGGCCGGTCCTCCTGGTGGTCGACGGCGGATTTTACGCCTCACCGATCACTTCTAACGCAGTCTTGCGGGATTTTCACGCTCGCCACGCGATCGGCTTGCGCAGGGTTGGCTACCAATCACCTCACGAACCGGGCGACGACGCAGACCAAGTCCCGGTTCCGAAACAACCCGCAAGAAAGAGGATGACCCCGATGACGATGGTATACGAGAGCAAGTCGAGCGAAGGCCATGACCTGATCGGCGCGCTGGCGACCTATGTGACGGCCAAGTTGACGGCGATCGGCAATTGCATCCCCATGCCGAACGCCAACTCCGATGTGCGCGAGCTGGACGACCGCAGCCTCGCCGATATCGGCCTCAAGCCCTCCGACCGGCAGAACCACTCGATCCACGGCGCCGCAGCCGACGCTCTCGACCTGCTGATGGCGGGCGGAGGGTTTCCGTACAGGTGATCACGCCGCAGCTGCGAGGTCATGTCGGCAGGCGCTTTGGCTGCAGCGCAAGCGGCCCTGTGGGACCTCGCACATGCTCTTGCTGGCGAAGGCAGCGTCTCTACTTTACCTTGCATTGAGGTCTGAGAGGGTTCGACATGCAAACTGCACCTTCGCGTCCGGCGGTGATCAAGGCCGTGATGCTCATGGTCGGCTGCGGCCTGGCGGTCGGCTTCCTGCCCAACATGACAAAGCTCGCACTCATCAATGGCGGCGACACGGCGAGCGTAATGTTCGCACGGACAGCGATGATCCTGCTCGTGCTCGCCGCCTATATCAAGCTGACGGGCGGAAATCTCCTGATCCCGAAGCATATGATGGGCATGGCTTGTCTCGCCGGCCTGTCGGCGGCGTTTCAGAACTACACGGTCATCGCCGCGATGGACTACATCAGCATCAGCCTCATCATGCTGATCATATTTGTTCACCCCTTCCTGGTCGGCCTCTACTACCACCTGATGGGGACGACCAGGCTTACACCGCTGCGGCTCTTCTGGTCGCTGCTGGCCTTCGCCGGTGTCGGCCTTGCGATCTCGGCCAATTTCGCCCGGCTGAGCAGCCTTGGCCTGCTGCTGGCGAGTGCATCCGGACTGCTCGCCGCCGGTCTCGTGATCTCGATGGTGAGCCTCGGCAAGGAGGTGGGCGGCCTGACAGCAACCTTCCAGCTGTCGATCTGGACGCTGATGCTCGGCTTGGTCGCCATGGGTGTGACCGGCAAGGTTCAGATGCCTGCGAATGCCATCGGATGGGTGGGAGTTGCTGCCGCCGGCGTTGCCTTCGTTCTGGCCTACGTCTGGTTCCTGGAGGCCGCACGCCTGATCGGCGGAACGCGAGCCTCGGTCCTGAGCTTCCTGGAGCCGATCTTCGCCGTCCTCGTTGCCGCAGTCATGTTCGACGAGCGCCTGAGCGGACTGCAATGGCTGGGCGTGCTCATCGTGGCGGCAAGCCTCTTCATGCTGGAAGCGCCCGACGTCCTGTGGGGCAAGTGCCCAGTCGCCGGCAATTGAGGGTCCAGTTCCTCCGGCACCACCTGCAACAAATCTCATCGCTCGTTGCTGGTCCTCGTCGTCGGGCCGCCAGAAATCAGTGTTTCTCCGACCGAGTGTGCGCGTGACCAAGCTTCCGCTCTCAGATGTCGAGCGGCCACGCCCTTTCGATGATCCCAGCACGGATCACGCTCGGCTTGCGATGGCTGCTTCCTCTGCAGTGCCGACATAGCCGCATGCCCGTAAGGCAAACCCGGTCACGGAGGCCCCTGACCCATCACGATACATCGCAACCGATCAAGTTCGTCGGAATTCTACCGAAAGCAGCCACGTCGACGCAACCTCGGTCATGGTTTCGCGTCGCCGCTGGGCGGTGCACTCGTGCTCGACCGGCTTGGACGCCGGACGCCTGCTGGCGCTTCAGCTTCGGAACTGCCGGGATAGCCGATGTCCGCATCGCGCGTGGTACCTAAATCGTACCTAGAAAAACGAACCTGAGTTCGGTGTTTCTCGTATGCTATTGATTTCATTGGTGCGGACGGCGGGACTTGAACCCGCACGCTCCAGGAGCCCAGGATTTTAAGTCCGTCAAGCGAGCATACAAGGCTACCTACGCGCGCGAGCCTCGGCACCTCCAAGCCCCGTTTCAATCCAAGTACAAGGCCCCAAACTCAGGCCGCGCCCATCACGCATCAGCATACGCACGATGGCCAAGTTGCCGCACTCTACAACCATCCTTCTAGTGAAATCGAAGTACAAAATCGGTGCAAAGCGCCACTTAACCTATTGATTTGATTGTAACTTTTTCTGTATTGGAAGCTGTTGCTCTACCATTGAGCTACACCCGCTAGGGCAGGGGACAGGGGACAGGGGACAGGGGAC
>JANNSW010000369.1:0-3972 GCA_031403055.1 Hyphomicrobiaceae bacterium
CTAAACGTCTGCTGGTTGGTGGCGGCCTGGGGAGTCGCGCCGTATTTCGAGCCCGATAAAAACGCGCAGGCTTACACGATCGCCGCGGCCATATTGATTTCCGGCGTGTTGCAACTGGCCGTGCAACTGCCGCCGCTAGCGCGCCTGGGCTTTCGCTTCGACTACGATTGGCGCGCGGCGCGCGAGCCCTTCTGGCAAGTCGTGCGCCCTCAGTCCGACCTACGCGGCTTGCGCGAGGCTGTGCTATCAACGGCGGCAACCGAGGCTCCGAGGCGGTAGGGAAACCATGGCCGAGCGTTCGTTCAAGCAAGAGGTCGCGAAGCTGCGGCTGGGAGCGGGCGAGGAGTTCCAGGGCGAGGGCATCCTCGCGATCACCAAGGCGCTGCTGCAGTCGGGCGTCTCGTACGTGGCGGGCTATCAGGGCGCGCCGATCTCGCACCTGATGGACGTGCTCGCCGACGCCAACGACATTCTGGAAAGCCTCGGCATCCATTTCGAGAACAGCGCATCGGAAGCAACCGCCGCCGCGACGCTCGCGGCCTCCGTCAACTATCCCCTGCGCGGTGCCGCCACGTTCAAATCGACGGTTGGGACCAATGTCGCCGCCGACGCGCTCGCCAACCTCGCCTCGGGCGGCGTCACCGGTGGCGCGCTGATCGTCGTCGGCGAGGACTATGGCGAGGGCTCCTCGATCATGCAGGAGCGCTCGCACGCCTTTGCGATGAAGTCACAGATCTGGTTGCTCGACCCGCGCCCCAACCTGCCGAAGATCGTCGAGATGGTGGAGAAGGGTTTCGAGCTGTCGGAAGCCTCCAACACGCCGGTGATGCTGGAGGTGCGCATCCGCGCCTGCCACGTCACCGGCAGCTTCATCGCCAAGGACAATGTGCGGCCCGCCTACGGCCTGAAGGACGCGCTCGAAAGCCCGGTTCGCGACACCTCCCGGATCGTGCTGCCGCCCGCCTCCTACCTGCACGAGAAGGAGAAGATCGAGCTGCGCTGGCCCGCCGCCGTGCGGTTCATCACCCAACATCGCTTGAACGAGATCTTCCCTGGCGAAGCACGCGACATCGGCATCGTGATGCAGGGGGGAATGTACAATACGGCGCTGCGGGCGCTCGAGCTGCTTGGCCTCGCCAACGCCTTTGGCGACAGCAACGTGCCGCTCTATGTCCTCAACGTGACCTACCCGCTATGCGACGACGAGCTGAAGCGGTTCTGTCGGGACAAACGAGCAATCCTGATCGTCGAGGAGGGTCAACCCGAGTTCATCGAGCAGGCGGTGAATACGATCCTGCGCCGGGCCGACATCCAGACCAAGGTGCATGGCAAGGACATGCTGCCGATGGCGGGCGAGTACACCGGCGCCGTGATGCGGGAGGGGTTGCGCAAATTCATCGCCGCCTGCCGGGCCGACCTGCTCGCCGACGCACCCGCCGCTGCTGCCCCGCCCAAGGAGGCCCTTGCGGCCCTCGGCAATGGCGTCATGCACAACCGACCGCCGTCGTTCTGCACCGGCTGCCCGGAGCGGCCGATCTTTACGGCGATGAAGCTAGTCGAGCGCGAGCTGGGGGCTCATCACGTCTCTTGCGACATCGGTTGCCACCTGTTCTCGATCCTGCCGCCCTTCAACATCGGCAACACCACGATGGGCTATGGCCTGGGCGGCGCAGGTGCGGCGGCACTCAATGCGAAAGCGGGCAAGCGCGCCATCGCTATCGTCGGCGACGGCGGCTTCTGGCACAACGGCTTGCTGTCGAGCGTGGGCAACTCGGTTTTCAACCGGTCCGACAACCTGACGATCATCGTCGACAACGGCTACTCGGCTGCAACCGGCGGCCAGGATCTCCTCTCCTCGCGGCACCCGAGTCCGATCCGAGCGACCTGGAACTCGATCGAGCGGGCGGTGCGCGGCGTCGGCGTCGAATGGGTGAGGACGCTACGGCACACCTACGACGTCGCCAGAATGCGCGACACGCTGAAGGAGGCGCTGACCACCAAGAGGAAGGGGCCGAAGGTGATCGTCGCGCAGTCGGAGTGCATGCTGAACCGGGAGCGCCGTGAAAAACCCTTGCGCGCGGCGGCGGTGAAAGCGGGCAAGCGCGTGGTGCGCGACCGCTTCGGCGTCGATGCCGAGACCTGCACCGGCGATCATTCCTGCATCCGCCTGTCCGGCTGCCCCTCGCTCACCATCGCGCCGCATCCCGACCCGTTGCGCCGCTCGCCCGTCACCAAGGTCATCGATTCCTGTGTCGGCTGCGGGCTGTGCGGGGAGATCGCGCACGCGGCGGTGCTGTGCCCCTCGTTCTACCGGGCGTCGGTGATCGCGAACCCGAGTTGGTGGGACCGGAAGCGGGCGGGACTGCGCGCACGTGTCTTCGACTGGCTGCGCGGACCCGCCGAGCCCTCATCGGCACGGAGCCTGCCATGAAGTTCCCGGCTCGCCGGCCGGGATGGCGGGTCAGGAGGGGACAGTGAAGGCGGCGAACACCCCCCGCGCCATCCGGCTCGCGATCCTCGCCATGGGTGGGGAAGGCGGCGGGGTGCTGGCCGACTGGCTGTCCGACCTGGCGCAAGCCGAAGGCTATATCGTGCAGGTGACCTCGGTGCCGGGCGTCGCCCAGCGGACCGGCGCGACCATCTACTATTTGGAGCTGTTCCCCAAGGCCGGCGCGAACGGGCGCCAGCCGGTGCTGGCGCTGATGCCGGTGCCGGGAGATGTGGACGTCGTGATCGCCTCCGAGCTGATGGAAGCCGCACGCGCCGTGAGCCGCGGCCTCGTCACGCCCGACCGCACCACGCTCGTTGCATCCAGCCATCGCGTGTATGCCATGACCGAGAAGATCGCCATGACCGACGGGCGCTCCGATCCGGCCGCGCTCGAGCAAGCGTGCCGGAAGGCGGCCAAGCACCTCGTCATGCTCGACATGGGGAGAATCGCGGAGAAAACCGGCAGCGTCATCAGCGCGGTGATGCTGGGAGCACTGGCGGCCTCGGGCGCGTTGCCGTTCGAGCGCCGGGCCTATGAGGCGGCGATCGAGCGCTCGGGCGTGGGTGCGGCGTCCTCGCTCGCGGCATTTGCGGCGTCATTCGGGGCGGCGTCGGGCCAGGCCCCGGTTGAAGTGGTCGAGCCCGCGAGCCCGCTCCCCCCGGTCCCTGAGATGCTCGCTGCCCGGATCGACCTCCTGCCCGCCGCCGCGCGGGAGATCGCCCGGCTGGGGACATTGCGCGTGCTCGACTACCAGGATGCCAGCTATGCCGGGCTCTATCTCGACCGGGTGGCGCGGATTGCCGCGATCGAGCCCGATGCGGGCGACGGCAATGCCCCGTTGGCGACCGAGACGGCGCGCCAACTCGCACTCGCCATGGCCTACGAGGATCCAGTGCGGGTGGCCGAGCTGAAGCTCGATCCTGCCCGCATCGAGCGCATTCGCGCGGAGGTGAAGGCCAAGCCCGATGAGATCGTCGACGTCGCCGAATTCCTGCATCCCCGGCTCGAGGAGATCGCCGGCATGGTGCCGGCTCGGCTCGGGCGGACCCTCTTGCGCAAAGGTTTGGCGCGCAGCCTGGTCGAGCTGCTCACCCGCAAGGGCCGCACGGTGAAAACGACCAGCGTGCGCGGCTTCCTGATGCTCGCCGCGGTCGCCCGCATGAAGCGATATCGCCTGCGGTCGCTGCGCCACGCAGCGGAGGACGCGCGGGTGGAAGCCTGGCTCGCGCGGCTTGCCGACATCGCGCCGCGGAACACCCCGCTCGCTGTCGAGATCGCGCGCGCGCTCGACCTGGTGAAGGGCTATGGCGACACGCACGAGCGCGGCGTCGCGAGCTATGAGCGCTTGATGGGCGCAGTTCCCCGCTTGATCGAGCGGCCCGATCCGGCCGGCGACCTGCGGAAATTGTGCGCCGCCGCCAGCGCCGACGACACCGGCCGCGCGCTGGAAATCGCCGCGCGGCTACCTGCTGGTGTGGGCC
>JANNSW010000370.1:0-3262 GCA_031403055.1 Hyphomicrobiaceae bacterium
CACCTGCAAGGACCGCGAGATCCTGCGTCATGACCCCCATACCCTCGTCGAAGGCTGCCTCATCGCCGCCTTCGCCATGCGGGCCCACACCTGCTACGTCTACGTGCGGGGAGAATTCATCCGCGAGCGCGAGCGGCTGCAAGCCGCCGTCGACCAAGCCTATGCGGCCAAGCTGATTGGCAAGAACAACGTCAACGGCTGGGATTTCGATCTCGTCGTCCACCATGGCGCCGGCGCCTATATCTGTGGCGAGGAGACGGCGTTGCTCGAGAGCCTCGAAGGCAAGAAGGGCCAGCCGCGCATGAAGCCGCCGTTCCCGGCCAATGTCGGCCTCTACGGCGCGCCCACGACCGTCAACAATGTGGAGAGCATCGCGGTCGCACCCACCATCCTGCGCCGCGGCGCTGGCTGGTTTTCCAAGCTCGGCAAGCCCAACAACACCGGCACCAAGCTGTTCTGCATCTCCGGCAACGTCAACAAGCCCTGCACGGTCGAGGAGGAGATGGGCATCCCGTTCCGGGAGCTCGTCGACCGGCATGCGGGCGGGGTTTGCGGCGGCTGGGACAATTTCCTCGCGGTCATTCCGGGCGGCTCTTCTGTGCGTTGCCTGCCGGCGAGTGCGTGTGGGGAGGAGCTGACGATGGATTTCGACAGCCTCGCCAAGCTCGGCTCGGGGCTCGGCACCGCCGCCGTCATCGTCATGGACAAGTCGACCGACATCATCAAGGCGATCGCGCGGCTCTCCTACTTCTACAAGCACGAGAGCTGCGGCCAGTGCACGCCCTGCCGCGAGGGCGCGGGCTGGATGTGGCGGGGGATGGAGCGGCTGGTCAAGGGCGAGGCCGAGAAGCGCGAGATCGACCTGCTCTTCAAGGTGACGAAGCAGGTCGAAGGCCATACGATCTGCGCGCTGGGGGATGCCGCCGCCTGGCCGATCCAGGGCCTCATCAGCCATTTCCGCCCAGTGATCGAGGCGCGGATCGATGCGGCGCAGGCGCGCGCGGGTGCGGCAAGGCACGCGGAGGCAGCGGAGTAGGAGACGGAGCTTGCTGCACGGGTAGCGATGTTGACACCGCAACGTGTTTGTACTATGTTTGTTCTCATGAATGGACGATGCGTGAGGACGCCATGGTGGACGAAGCTGACAATCTGGTGTTGCGTTTGCTGCGCGAGATGCGGATGGTTCTGGACGAGCATACGAAGCGCTTCGATCGAATGGATGCGCGCTTCGACCGAGTCGAGCGCAGCATGGATGACGTGCGCGAGAGTGTGACGACGGCGCTCGGGCTTTCGACCATGGCGAACGTTCGCCACGAGGGCGTCGCTCGCGAGATCGAGACGCTGATCAGGAGCTCGCGCCGGATCGATGATCTGGAGACGCGCGTGACGCGGCTCGAGCAGCGGCCATAGCGGCACAGGCTGATCGCATGTCAGAGCATGATCGGCAGCGCGACCATCGACTGGTGTGGGTCTTCAACGACAACGGCGGCTATCCGCACGATTGCAACAGCTCCGGCCCGCCTCCCGTCGCCGATGGCGGGCTTGTCATCGCCTGGGTGACGATCTTGGCGCTGGCCTTCCCCAAGCTTGCTGAGACGGCTGGTCACGTCTATCCGGCAACGACGTCTGCGGGGTTTGGCGGTGGTGCCACGGCACTCGTGCTGGCTGTGGTCCTGTTCGGAGTAGACGGGGTGTGGGCTTGGGCCTTTCGGATCGGAACCGGCTTGCTCTGCATTGGCCTGCTTTTCGTCCTCTGAGGCGGCTGGTGCAGGCGAGGGATCATCCGGAGATCGAGCAGCGGCATCACCCTGTTGTCACTGACCAGGCTCGCGGCTAAAGTCCGCAGTTCCTCGGCAGGGTCAGAGGCGAGCCACAAACCGCAACGTGCCCGTGCTGCCCTGCAGCAAGGGTTCGCAGATTGCCAATCTGGTCCGCTTGTCCCTCATATCGGCGCTGCTGCGAGGATCACGGGGCGCGAGGGGGCGCAGGCTCATGCGCTCCCTCCGCTCTTCTTGCGCGTTGAGTGATGGGACCACGCATGCCCAAGCACGTCGTCACGATCAAGGATACGCATCGCGGCCTCTTGTACGAGGATGGCGTCCTGAAGCGCGTGCTCGAAGCAGGAAGCTACGAGGTTCGCCCGCCCAGCCGATGGCTCCGCCGCCCGCTGGTCGAGATCGACCTGATCGACATGCGCGAGCGCGAGCTGACCATCAAGGGCCAGGAGATCCTGACCGCCGACAAGGTTGCCATCCGCGTCAGCATCGTCGTCCGCTTCCGAGTGATCGATCCGCGCGCTGCAAGGCACGAGGTGGAGGATCACGAGGCACGGCTCTATTCCGACGTGCAATTGGCGGCGCGGCGCTCTTTGGCGTCGATGGTGCTCGAGGACATCCTGACCAATCGCAACCGGTTGTCGCAGGACATTCTGTCGGAAGTCAAAGAGTCGGCTGCCTCCTATGGCGTCAACATCATCCGCGCCAACGTCAAGGACCTGGTGTTCCCGGGCAACCTGCAGGAGATCATGAACCGCGTGCTCTCGGCCCAGCGTCTCGCCGAAGCGCAGCGCATCGAAGCCTCAGCCAAGGCGGAGGTGGAGCGCATTCAGGCCGAGGCACGCGCCGCGGCGCAGAAGATCCAGACCGAATCGGACGCCGACAACCAGCAGCGTCTGGCAGTTGCCACCGCCGAGGCCCAGCGCATCCGCGTCGGATCCGAGATCAGCGACCTGCGCGAGCGCGAGAAGGCGGCGGGAGCCTGGCAACAACATCCAGCACTGATGCGCCTGATGGAATTGGAGACGCTGCGCCAGCTCTCCACCAATGCCAATGCCAGGATCTATGTGCGCTTCGAGCCACCTGATGAGGAGCGTGGCAGCGACTGAAGCTATTCGACAGGCCAGCCAGCAAACTCCTGCAAGAGGATCGCCATGGACATCCACGACATCCGCGACGTGCTCGACGTGAGAAAGTGCATTCTGGCGCGCTCGACGTTCGACGACGTGAACCTCTCCAATTCCTCGTTCAACGACATCAACCTGTCGCTCGCGCGGATCACCCAGGCGAATTTGACGAATGCCAGCATCGAGGATGCGAACCTCTCCAATCTGCGCATCTCGAACGCCAACCTTTCCGTCGTCACGATCGAGAGCTGCCAACTGGCCGGCATGCGCATCGACGGCGTACTGGTGACGGAGCTGCTGGTTGCCTACGCGGCACAGGCGAGCAAGGGTAGCTGAGCCTGTGGACGACCCAGTCGAGGT
>JANNSW010000371.1:0-4969 GCA_031403055.1 Hyphomicrobiaceae bacterium
CTGGAGTTCGCTATTTTGACCGCCGCTCGATCCGGCGAGGCGCTGGGCGCCGGCTGGGATGAGATCGACATCGGGGCCAAGGTGTGGACGATCCCGGCGAGCCGTATGAAGTCAGCCCGCGAGCATCGCATTCCGCTCTGCGAGCGGGCAATCGAGGTCCTGGCAGAGTTGGAGCCGCTGCGCGACGGCGATCACTTATTCCCAGGCCAGCGCAGCGGCAAGCCACTGTCCAGCATGGCGCTGGAAATGCTGCTGCGGCGGATGGCGATCGAGGGCGCGACAGTTCACGGCTTCCGATCGTGCTTCCGGGATTGGGCCGGCAACCGCACTAGCTTTGCCCGCGAGCTGGCCGAGCACGCGCTCGCGCACGTCATCGGCGACAAGGCCGAGCAGGCCTATCGCCGCGACGACGCCTTGGAGCGCCGCCGGCCGCTGATGGAGGCTTGGGCTGGGTTCTGCGAGGCGCCGGCCGGGGCCAACGTGGTGCCGATACGCAAGGCCAGCAAATAGCTGCGCACGTCCAGGAAAAAATGCGGTTGCCTCAGGACAGTATGCCGGTCAACCGGGCGCGGCATTTGAGTTCCACGACAGCGACGAGATCGGCCCGCGCGTGCTGGTGCACACTTCGGCGAACATGAGGCCCGAACCGGGTGACCTTTGAGGTGGAGGCGTGTCGATGATGCTTCAATCAAGAAAATGGCTCCCGCTGCACGTGGCGATCGCTTGGGCGTTGACCAGAGATTTGGAATTCTGCGACGAGATCGGCGACGACAGAAATGCCGAACAACGCACGTTCTGTGCGAGCGACCTCCTTGAGCAAGCCATGATGCAGGCGGGTTGCTTTGTCGCTGTCGAAGAAACAATTCCCCTTGATCCACCCTCCCGGACGTTCGTTATGTCGAGGCACAGGCTGACGTCCGGCTATTCAGGGCGCTTCAAGGCCCTCGCGGAAGAATACGACGGGGAAGGAAGAAAGTCGTTCACTTCCACGATCAAGGACCTACTTCACAATACAGAAGCAGCATTTGGCATCGTCAGTGTTTCGACTTTCCTCTCGGGTCACTGGCACGACGCGTTCCGAATTATCGCCGATCGAATTGCTGATGGGGAAGTTCGCGCCCGCGGCGTGGCTGTAGATGGCGAGAGGCGTTTGCCGAGTGCCGACATGCCTGCCGCAAGCGTGACCACCGCCATGTGGATGGACTTGAATGGTATGGTTTGGGAGGGGCCGGAAGCAAAGTGGGGTGAGCAGCCCCGGCGCTGGATTGGGATGACGATCGAACGGGACGGTCTTCGCAAGCATTTCCCGCCCCATGAAGCGCCCGATCCCGAATCACGGTGCCAGCAGTGGCTCGCTGACCAGATGAAGAAATCCCCGGGCCAGCGAACGAAGCGGCGCAGTGAATTCAAGTGCGAGGCGCTCGCGACCTTCGAAGGGCTTAGGGTCGGACAATTCGATAGGGCCTGGGTGGCTGCGATCGGCATCACAGGCTCCGATGCATGGTCAGCAGCCGGGCGGCCCCGGAAAAATACTCAGCTAAAATCCCCGAACAAAAAATAATCGTCGGGGCTGTTACCGCGGTCGGCCGCATGAATAGTTGCGAGCCATCGAAGCCAACCGATGGTGCCACATGCACGATAACGCCGACACCCTCAGCCAGAAGCCCGCTGTTGCGGGCAAACTGGCATACCGCGTCGATGAAGCCTGCCACGCGCTTGGCATTGGCCGCACATCGCTCTACGAGCTGGTCAAGACCGGTGAACTGAAGCTCGTCAAGATCGCCGGCAGAACCCTGGTACCGCGCTCCGAACTCGAGCGCCTGACCAGCGTGGACCGAGCTGCCTGAAACGGCACCGCCGCCCCGGCGGCAACCGGCAGCGGCGGCAGAGTTCCCTTCGGCAATCACCAATCACCGACACGCAGAAGATATTTGGAATTGTAGCCGCGTTCAAGGCAATCCAGCCTTCCGGCGGTCGGTCCCACACGAGATCGACAAATGAGAACCCATTCACAAATCGACTTCGAGAGCATCAATCGGGCAGCGCTTGCTTGTCTGCAGGAACTTTGCGCACGTTGGCTGCCTGATGGCCGGCGCCGCGGCCATGAATATGTTGCGCGAAACCCGCGCCGGGTGGATCGCCGCGCTGGGAGCTTCAGCGTGAACCTCGTCTCCGGCCGGTGGGCCGACTTTGCGGTTGGCGCCCGCGGAGGCGATCCCGTGTCGCTCGCTGCTTACCTGTCCGGGCTCGGACAGGCCGCCGCGGCGCGCCAGCTGGCTGACATGCTGGGGGTGCGCCATGAGTGAACCCACCGGAATGTTCGAGCCGATGCCGACCACCCGCCTCAATGGTCATGCCGCGAGCAAACCTGCAGCCAGCGCCGAACCTGCTTGGCGCCCGATCGTGCCAGTGCCCGACGACGCACCGTTGTCGATCCCGTGGCACCGGCTGGGCAAGCCCAGCGCCGTGTGGGACTACCGCGACGCCGAGGGCCGATTGCGCTTCCACGTCTACCGATGGGACCACGGCAAAGACGAAAAAACGATCAATCCGTTGTCCTTCTGCCGGGACGTTGCCGGCAACCGAGCCTGGCGCTGGCAGGCTCTGCCGGTGCCAAGGCCGCTGTACGGACTCGATCGCCTTGCACTGTGTCCCGATGCACCCGTCCTGCTGGTCGAAGGCGAGAAATCGGCCGACGCCGCAGCTGTACTATTTCCCGAACACGTGGCGGTCACGTCCACCAATGGCTCGGATGCCGCCGGCCAGGCCGACTGGTCGCCGATGGCCGGTCGGCATGTCACGATCTGGGGAGACAACGATGAACCGGGCAGGAAGTATGCTGCCGATGTTGTGAGGCTAGTGCGCGAGGCCGGGGCGGCCTCAGTTCGCGTCGTTCCGGTCCCAAGGTCATGGCCCGATGGATGGGACCTGGCCGACGCGTTGCCCGGTGGTGTCACGCAAGAGTCACTCCGGGAAATGCTGAAGATGGCCAGCGACGATTTGGTCCCGCCATCGGGTCCGGATATGTCCATTGTGCGCCGCACGGTGGCGCCCGCCCCCACCTTGAATCTTGCAGCGTTCGGCCCCCTCGCGACATGGATCGGGCATGCGGCCGAGAGCAAATCTGCGCCGGCTGATTACGTGGCAATGCCACTGCTCAGCGGTGTCGCTGGCGTCATCGGCGCGGCGCGCTGGGTCTCGCCGTGGTCGGGCTGGCGCGAGCCGGCGATACTTTGGGCAATGCTGGTTGGCGCACCGTCCGCTGCTAAGAGCCCCGCCATGGACGCTGTGCGCGATCCACTCGCCGTAGTCGAGCGCAACGCCGCCGAAAGTTGGCCTGAAACGCGGCGCGCGCACGAGGCTGCGAAAGTGGCGGCTGACGCTCGCCGTGAGGACTGGGAGGCCGACGCACGTGCTGCCGTGAAAGATGGTCGGCCGGCACCGTCGAAGCCAGTCGAGGCGGATGAGCCAGAAGCGCCGCAGATGCCTCGCGTCGTCATCACCGACGCCACCATCGAGGCGACCGCCGCGATCCTGGCAGGCAACCCGCGAGGGCTCGTGCTGTGGCGTGACGAGTGCTCGGCCTGGCTCGGTAACATCGGCAAGTATGGCGATGGCGACCGCGCATTCTGGCTCGAATCCTACGGCGGGCGCTCCTATTCCGTCGATCGCAAGAAGCATCCCGAGCCGCTACGCCTCGATCACGTTGCCGTATCGATCGTGGGTGGCATCCAGCCTGACCGGCTCGCCACGCTGCTGATGAGCGGCGACGACGACGGCATGGCCGCGCGTTTCCTATATACGTGGCCGGAGAGCGTGAAGCCGCGCCGGCCTCGCAATCGGCCCGACGCGGAATTGGTCACGCGTGCGATGGGCCGGCTGCACAAGCTCGCGTTCCGAACGGACGCAGAGAGCGGAGAGCCGTGCCCCGTCACATTGCCGGTCGAGCCAGCCGTTCTCGACGTGTTTCAGGAGTGGCGCGAGCGGCACCATGTAGACTCTCAGTCCGCTTCGGGCCTGATGGCATCGTCGCTCGGGAAGATGCCGGGCCAAGCCCTTCGCATCGCGCTCGTGCTGGAGCTGCTGTGGTGGGCCGCCGGCCCCGAGGGGACTGCCGAACCTAGTCAGGTATCGGCTGTGGCGCTCGGGGCCGCGCTCGATCTGGTCGAGACCTATTTCAAGCCAATGCTGACGCGCGTTCTCGGCGAGGCGGCCTTGCCGTTGGTCGATCGGAATGCCGCTGTGCTCGCCCGTGCGATCCTGAGCCGCCGGGCCGAGCGGATCAATGGGCGGCAGGTGCGACGGGAGTGGCGCCTGCCAGGCCTCAGGGAAGCGTCGGCCGTGACCGCCGCGATTGACGCCCTGCAGGAAGCCGGCTGGCTGATCCCGGCTGGCGCTCGTGATGGCGGCTCGGCTGGTCGCCAGCGATCGGACTACACGGTCGATTCGCGGGTGCACGGGGGCCGGTCATGATGAGTTGGTCGCAGCGGATGGCCGAGGCTCAGCGGCGGCCGATGCCGATTGCCAATAGCGCCGATAGTGCCAATAGGTCGGATGCCGAGGCTATTGGCGCCATTGGCACTATCGGCACTGGCCTTCCGAGCTGGGCACCCCAACCGGCGGGGAAGCTATCGGCACTATTGGCACCGGGGCTTTCTGCTCTGCCGCCCTGCCCTTCCGACGTCGCCGAGCGAGCGGCGATCATCGCCGAGGGCGATCACTGCGACCGTGCCACGGCCGATGCGAGGGCGCTCGCCGAGCATGGGCTTCCGTCGTGGCCAGCCCTTGCCGACTTGCACCGCGAGCGCATTCTCGCAGAACTCGTCCGCCTTCCGCCGGCATCCAGTGACCACGGCCGCCGCCTGCTCGAAATCAGTCGCGCATTTCTCGATAGTGATCATTGGCAAGCTGCCGTGGCGCTGGGCTGGGATCTGGTCGAGGTGTTCGGTCTGTGCCCAGTCGCCCCGCT
>JANNSW010000372.1:0-2273 GCA_031403055.1 Hyphomicrobiaceae bacterium
ATCAATAGTGCGACCGCTCCCGCACCGCCGTCGCGCACCACGCCGCCTTCGATCAGCGCTATCCGGACAGCTCCGGTGAGTGTCGACACGATGTCGGCCGCCCACTTGCCGGTTCCCCCGACCTGTCCCCTGACATCGATCAGGCTGCCTGCGATCGCATCGATCCCGATCAGGGCGGCAATCTCTCTCGACAGACGCAATTGGCTGGCGGTGCCGCTGATCGAAACCTGATTGGAGCCGGCGGTCCGCAAGATCGCAATCTGACCGGTCGCATGCCCCCCCAGCAGCGCCAGCTCCGCGATCTGTCCGGATATCGACGGCCCTTGCACCGACATCGTCGCTGCGACTGGTCCCATGTCCTGACCGGCAAACCGCAATTGTGCGGCCGATAGGCGGATGTCGGCGTCCAGGCCGGCAAGCCCCGGCGAAACACTCGGCACCGCCGCGAATGGTCCTTCGGGCGAGGGCAGCGTCGCCAGCAGATGCTGCTCGAAGGCAAGGCCAGTGAGATCGAGGCGCGAGAAGTCGAGTGTGCCATCGACCACGGGCTTGCCGTCGTGGAGGCGGAGCGAGATCGTGCCGGTTGCCTGGCTCTGCGGTGTTGCGATCCTGGATGCATTGAGCGAGGCAACGCCATCGGCGATGGTGATCCCGCCCTCGGCCTCGACCTCGACCAGACCGAGCATGCCTGGTGCCGCAATACCGAGCTTGCCGGCAAGCGCACCGAGATCGGCGATCCGCACCGAAACGACGCCGGACGGCCCGATCCCATCGCCAGTGCCGAGCCCTCCCTCAAAAGCCGCATTCATCCGTGCGCTCGCCAGGCGAACGCTCATCGGCCGCGATGCGCCGGCATCCGCCTTGGCCCCTGTATCGAGCGAGATGTCGAACGCGAAGCTTTCGCCAAGGAGATCGAGCGTGCCCGTCAGCAGCGCCACATCACTGCCACGCGAGAGGTCGGCCGTCGCATCGATCCGCGTGAGCCTGACCTCACTCCAGCCGAGCCCCTCTACCTGCAACACGCCGCCGGTGATCGCCACCTTACCGATACCGCGCGAAGCGATTAGCGCCGCGAGGTCGAACGCCGGCTCACGGTCACGCGCTCTACCTGGTAGGACGCGTGGGTTGGTCCGCACCACGATCACGGCATCATCGATCACGAGTGTGGTTTGCGCGCCGATCGTTGCCCGCGCCTCGCTGACGAAGGGCTCGAGCAGCGAGCCGGTCACGATCGTCCCCGACACGATGCTGACATCGGGAGACGAGCTGATCCTGATCGGCTCGGTGATCGCGATCCCCCGGTTGCTGCTCAGCAGCGGCCCGATCGTCGCGGTCGCACGCTCGAGGCCGAACCGGGGTAAATCCGGATCGATCGCGGCGACCACTCCCAGGCCGGTGGCGCCGAGCAAAATGATGGACCATACGATCCGCGTCCGCACCGCCGCACGCTCGCCGACAGCGCTCGAATCGCGTAACCTTCGCCCCTCCCGCAGGAGCGACCGCAACCAGGTCATCGGTACCTCCCACACACGTTCCGACGACGAGCGGGCGTCGAGCCCGGCGCACCCCAATCGCGCCGTATCGACCGCCAACCGCTAGCCAGCATATTCCCGCACCGTCTATAGAGCGCCTTCGTGACGGGATTGCAACCTCGGAGACGAAGCATGACAGGCCCGCTCTGGAGTCCCAAAGAGGAGCATCGTGGCGATGCCAATCTCGCCCGGCTGATCGCGGTGATGTCGAAGCCAGGCCGGCCGGAGATTTCGGACTTCGACAGCCTCCATCGCTTCTCGATCGAGGACCCAGCCGCCTTCTGGTCGCAATTCTGGGATTTTGCGGGCGTGATCGGCCAGAAGGGTGCCGCCCCCTACCTCGTCGACGCTGACAAGATGCCTGGCGCCCGGTTCTTTCCGGCCGGCCGGCTCAACTACACCGAGAACCTGCTGCGTCGCACCGACGATTCGACCGCAATCGTCTTCCGCGGCGAGGACAAGGTTCGCCGCGAGCTCTCCTGGGCCGCGCTTGGCAGGCAGGTCGCCCGCTTCGCCGCCATCTATGAGGCCGCGGGCGTGACAACCGGCGACCGGGTCGCCGCCATCATGCCGAACATGCCCGAAGCGATCTCGGCGTTCCTGGGAGCGTCCGCGATCGGGGCCATCTGGTCCTCCTGCTCGCCCGATTTCGGGCCGCAGGGCATCCTCGATCGCTTTGGCCAGATCGAGCCGACCGTGCTCGTTGCCTGCGATGGCTATCACTACGGCGGCAAGCAGCAT
>JANNSW010000373.1:0-2435 GCA_031403055.1 Hyphomicrobiaceae bacterium
GGAATGCCGCGAGTTCGCGCGGAAATGGATCGGTGTGCAGAAGGCCGAGTTCAAGCGGCTTGGCGTCGAGGGCGACTGGGACAACCCCTATACGACCATGGCCTTCCCCGCCGAGGCGACGATCGCCGCGGAGGTGTTGAAATTCGCCATCAACGGCTCGCTCTTCCGCGGCTCCAAGCCCGTGATGTGGTCGGTCGTCGAGAAGACGGCGCTGGCCGAAGCCGAGATCGAGTACCAGGATTATCAGAGCGACACGATTTTCGTGAAGTTTCCGGTGGTCAGCGTCAATGCAAGATGGGAAGCGCCGAACTACCATCGCCTACCACCAGATATAGTCTCGGATGAGCAGGGACGCTTGGCTGCGCGTCCGGGTGGCCCCCTCGCGGATCAATCCGAACGAACAACCCGTGATCTGGTGGACGGTTTCGGCCACCTTCAAGATGCACTCGACAACGCCGGAGCGGCAGTCGTCATCTGGACGACGACCCCCTGGACGATCCCCGGCAACCGGGCGATCTCGTTCGCCTCACGCATCGCGTATGGCCTCTACGAGGTGACGAAGGCTCCCGCCGGCAACTGGGCGAAGGTGGGCGACAAGCTGATCCTTGCCGACAAGCTCGCGGCCGATGTCATGAAGTCGGCGAAGGTCGAGGCGTTCGAGCGGCGTGGTTCCGTCGATCCAGGCGCGATCACCGCCTGCGCCCACCCCTTGCGCGGCAAGGGCTACGACTTCGACGTGCCGATGCTCGACGGCGACCATGTGACGGACGATGCCGGCACCGGCTTCGTGCACACGGCGCCGGGCCACGGCACGGACGACTTCGAGGTTTGGAAGGCCAAAGAGGACGAGCTGCGGAAACGCGGCATCGACACCGCGATCCCCTTCACCGTCGATGCCGACGGCTTCTTCACCCGCGAGGCGCCGGGCTTCACCGGATGTCGGGTCATCACCGACAAGGGCGAGAAGGGCGACGCCAACGACGCCGTGATCAAGGCGCTCTCGGAAGCCGGCGCTCTGATCGGGCGCGGGCGCCTGAAGCACCAGTACCCCCATTCCTGGCGCTCGAAAAAACCGATCATCTTCCGCAACACGCCGCAATGGTTCATCGGCATGGACGTGCCGGTAGGCGTGCCCGGCAGCAAGGGCAAGAAGTCGATCCGCAAGCTCGCCTTGAAGGCGATCGACGACACCACCTTCTATCCCCCCGCCGGCCAGAACCGCCTGCGCGGCATGATCGAGGTCAAGCCCGACTGGGTGGTCTCGCGCCAGCGCTCCTGGGGCGTGCCGCTCTGCGTCTTCCTCAACGAGGAAACCGGCGAGTTCATCCCCAACGCCGCCTTCGCGGGCTCCGATCAGCTGATCGACCGCATCGTCAGCTCGTTTCGCGAGAAGGGCGGCGACGCCTGGTACGAGGCGGGCGCCGCCGAGCGCTACCTGAAAGGCATCGTCGACAAGCCGGCCGAGTGGGAGCAGGTGCGCGACACGGTAGAGGTGTGGTTCGATTCCGGCAGCACCCACGCTTTCGTGCTGGAAGCCCGCCCCGACCTGCAATGGCCCGCCTCCATGTACCTCGAAGGCTCCGACCAGCACCGCGGCTGGTTCCATTCCTCCCTGATCGAGAGCTGCGGCACTCGCGGCCGCGCCCCCTACGATGCAGTCTTGACCCACGGCTTCGTCATGGACGAGCACGGTCGCAAGATGTCGAAATCGCTCGGCAACGTGGTCGCGCCGCAAGAGGTGATCGAGAAATCGGGCGCCGAGATCCTGCGGCTCTGGGTGATGAGCTCGGATTATTCCGACGATCTGCGCGTCGGCCCCGAGATCCTGAAAGCCAACATCGAATCCTATCGCAAGCTGCGCAACACCGTGCGCTGGCTGCTCGGCAACCTCGCCCATTTCGAGCCCGCGATGCGTGTCGAGCCGAAACAGTGCCCCGAGCTCGAGCGCTACATGCTGCACCTGCTGTCCGAGCAGGCAAAGGTCGTCGCCGACGGCTACGCGGCCTACGACTTCAAGCGCGTGCTGCACACGCTCTCGAATTTCTGCATCAACGACCTCTCCGCCTTCTATTTTGACATCCGCAAGGACACACTCTACTGCGAGCCGTTCTCGAGCCCGAAGCGACAGGCTACGCTGTCGGTCATCGACGAGATTTTCTCCTGCCTGACCGCCTGGCTCGCCCCGATGCTGTGCTTCACCATGGAGGAGGCCTGGCTCGCCCGGCACCCATCCGAGGACGGCTCGGTGCATCTGCGCCAGTTCCCGGCGATCCCCAAAGGCTGGAAGAGCGACAAGCTCGCCGGGAAATGGACGCAGATCCGAGACGTGCGTCGCACCATCACCGGAGCGCTCGAGGTCGAGCGGCGTGAGAAGCGCATCGGCTCCAGTCTGGAGGCCGCCCCGGAAGTCTTCGTCGAGGACGCTGATCTGGCAA
>JANNSW010000374.1:0-2299 GCA_031403055.1 Hyphomicrobiaceae bacterium
GCCTTGTTGATATCCCTAGGTACAATCACCTGGGCTGTGCAAGGTGTGTACTGGGGCTTAGAGGCTCGGATACACGGGTTGGAGCAGCGTATAAAAACTGCCGAAGCCTCACAACCACAGCTAGAGAAGAAATTCGCGGACCTGGAGGCCAAACAAAGTCAAGGCCGAGGGCTGCCCGGTCCTCCAGGGCCGAAAGGTGACCCAGTAAGCCCGATCACGGTATCTGACGGTGCCGCCCCGGCGGCGTGATCACGAACGTTGAGGGCGTGCCCGTCGGCACCATCGCGGAGCGCGAGCCGAAGAGAGCGCTCAGGTCGCAGCGGCCGGTGGGTTTAGCTTGACGATCCGGTCGGCGAATGCGTCGCGGAAGGCGGGCTCGGAGTAGTCGGGGTTCCGGTCGAGGAACTCGACGACCTTGCGGTAGCAGCCGGCGGCCAGGACATTCTCGCCGCGTGCCTCGTGGACCATGCCGAGCCGGTCCCATCCGTCGGGAACCTCAGGATAGTCCGCCAGCAAGGCGCGTGCGGCGGCCTCGGCCTCATCGAGCTTGCCGGCACGGACGAGATCCACCACGACATTGGACGCGTCCATCAGGGCGTCGTCTTCACTTCCCTCGGCGCCGGCACCAGCCATGATCGCGGCAAGTGCGCTTTTGAACCTCTCGGCAGACGCGCTTGGGTCGGCGTCGCCGCGATCGAGCGGCGCCTGAGCCGCCTCGTCCTTCGACAGGCAACACTTCTTGTACTTGTTGCCGCTGCCGCAGTGGCAAGGGTCATTGCGTCCGGGCTTGGCCATCTGGTCGGCACCATCGAAGCGGGGAGGATGCACAATGTATGCCGGGCTGCTGGCCGACGCCACGTTCCACGATCTACTGCTCGCCTGCGATCGCGATCTCGCCGATGCGGCACGGGCCGGGCGGTGCCGGCTGTGCGGTGGTGTGCTGCATTCGGCGACCTACCCCAGGAAGCCGAAGGGCCGCCCGATGAAGCTCGGGCCCGAGCACAACAGGCGCTTCAGCTTCTGTTGCGCCGTCGATGGTTGCCGCAAGCGCGAGACGCCGCCGTCGCTGCGCTTCCTCGGGGCCAAGGTCTATCTCGCCGCAGCGATCGTGCTGATCGCGATCATGCGCCACGGCGCCACCAACGCACGCGTGCGCCGCCTCAACGAGGCGATCCCGGTCGCCCGCCACACCATCGAGCGCTGGCGCACATGGTGGCGCGACCGCTTCACGGCGACGCGGTTCTGGCAGGCCGCCCGTGCCGCGCTGATGCCGCCCGTCGATCACAACAGCCTGCCGGTGTCGCTGATCGAGCGCTTCACCAGCGTCACATGCTTCCGGTATGACGACGCCGATGGCCTGGTCGCGCTGTTGCGCTTCATCGCACCGATCACGGGAGGCCGTGCTCGCGCTTCATGACGGTCGGCGGCGGCCCGCAGAAGTTGCGCGTGGATGTGCCTGCGATCCGTCGATTATGTCGGTGCTCCCATGGCAATGGAGCGCCGCAACCCATGTCGACACGAGTGCACGAGCGGTGGGCGCATCTACGCTTCTCCGTCGTCGGACAGTTGTTGGCCGCACCGCCCGACATGGGCGAGCTGCGGGCCGCGATCGAGGCGCTGGCCACACGCACGTGGCAGCATCCCACCACGGGCAAGCCCGTTCGCTTCGGCTTCTCCACCATCGAGCGCTGGTACTACCGCGCGGCTCGTGAGCGCGCCGATCCCGTCGGCGTGCTCCGCCGCAAGATCAGAGCCGGTGCCGGGCAGCAGATCGCCGTCAGCGTCGCTGTCCGGGCTGAGGTTCTCGCGCAGTACGCGGCGCACAAGAGCTGGAGCGTCAAGCTCCATCACGACAACATCGTCGCGCTCGCCGAGAGAAAGCCCGAGCTGAAGCCGGTGCCGTCGTATCCGACGCTGCGCCGCTTCATGCGCGCCAACGGCCTCGACAAGCGAAGGCGCCTGACGTCGCGACGGACTGACGGTGCCGAACGTGCCGAGGCTCGCCTCGCCGAGCGCGAGGTGCGCCGCTATGAGGCCGAGTATGTGAATGGGTTGTGGCATTGGGACTGCCACCACGGTTCGCGCAAGATCATCACGGCACGCGGCGAGTGGGTCACGCCGATCCTGTTCGGTGTGCTCGATGATCGCTCGCGCCTCGCCTGTCATCTGCAGTGGTATCTGGCCGAGACCGCCGAGATCGTTGCCCACGGCCTGTCACAGGCAATCCAGAAGCGCGGCCTGCCGCGTGCAGCACTCAGCGACAACGGCGGCGCCATGACCGCCGCCGAGATCAGCGAGG
>JANNSW010000375.1:0-11627 GCA_031403055.1 Hyphomicrobiaceae bacterium
AAGTCTGGCTCGCCAACCAGGGCTACGACCCCGCCTATGGCGCGCGCCCGCTGAAACGCGTGATCCAGAAAGCCGTGCAGGACCCGCTCGCCGAGCTGATCCTGGAGGGCATCGTCCACGACGGCGAGACCGTCCGCGTGACGGCCGGGCGCGACGGCCTCGTGATGAATGGGACGGTGGTGAGGGCGGCGGCTTAGCAACCGGCCAAGGTGTCGGGCACAACGTGCCTGACAACGCTCCAGGCTCGCCCGATCGAAACGGAGCGTCAGCGATCCGGAGTGTCGGATCGCTCAGACACTGCGCTGCACCCCCGAGCGCGCGAGGACGCTCGGCTTCGCCTCCCGCATTCTGCCAGTGCCAGCCGCGGTTCAAATGCAAGCTATCAGCTTGAAACAAATTCTGGCGCCCCGCAGGGGATTCGAACCCCTGTTACCAACGTGAGAGGCTGGTGTCCTAGGCCACTAGACGAGCGGGGCGGAAGCCAAACGAAGCTGTCCTATAGCGTCCCGCAGCCCACGCGATCAAGCACGAAGTGTCGGATTGGCCCAGCCGCCTCGATTGACACGCTCTGGGCAATGTGCAGCCTTCGCGACGCGGAGTGACCGTGCATTGCGTGATCCGCTGCGGGGTCGAGGGTGGGACAGATGATGAATTGGCGGCGGCAGCGCATCGGACAGCCGCCGCGAGTTGCCCGACCGATAGCCGCCAGCCTGCTCCTGATCGCCGCGCTCCTGTTTGCCGGCAACGCTCGGCCTGGCGAGCTCGGCTCCCCCTATCGGACGGCGGGCCGATGTGGCGACTACCCGAGGCTGCCCGTATCGACGCCGGACGGCCTGTGCGTCGGCCTGGTGGCTGGCCCCGAGCATGGGCTGAAAATGCCGCGCTCGATCGTCGTGATCGCACCCGGCCGCTTCCTCGTTGCCGACATGGGGAGCTGGGGTCACAAGGCTGGACGCATCCTCGCGCTCACACTGCTTGCGGCCGGCGATGTTCGCGTCGAAACACTGTTCGAGCGACTCGACGTGCCCCACGGGCTCGTGGTCGGCCCCGACGGCCTCGTCTATGTGGGCGAGCAGGACGAGATCTGGCGCTTCGATCCCAAGCGCCCGGATGAAACGCGCGAAAGCCTCGTCACGGACTTCCCCGCCGAGGGTCTGCACCGCCTGAAGGCTCTCGTCTTCGACAGCAAGGGCGGCCTCATCGTCAATCTCGGCGCGTTCACCGACCGCTGCGAGCAGGGCGGCAAGGGGCGTCCGCAATGGCCCTGCCCGGCCGACAAGCCCGAGGCCAAGGAAGCAGCGCTGTGGCGCCTCACATTCGACCGGCCCGGCGGCCGGGTGAAATCCTTCACTCCCCTCGCCCGCGGCCTCAGGAACTCGGTCGCACTCGCGCTCCATCCGGTCTCGGGACTGCTGCTGCAGGGCGAGAACAACATCGACCTGTTGGATCCCGCCTACCCGCCCGAGGAGTTGAACGCCATCCGGGATGGCGCCCACTATGGTTGGCCCTATTGTGTCGGCATGGGCGACGTCTTGCCCGACTATCGGCGCAGGCAACCCGATTGCGGGCGTTATCAGGCTCCCCTCGCCCTGCTGCCGGCGCACTCGGCCCCGCTCGCCATGCGCTACGAGCTGGCGGACGGCCTGCCGGGGCTCGCCGGCAAGCTCCTCGTCACCCTCCACGGCTATCGCGAGACCGGCCACCGGCTGATCGCCTGCGAGGTCGGGCCCGACGGCTCTCCCCTCACCTCCGGGCGGAGCAAGATGGCCAAGTGCGAGGACGTGATCTCCAGCTGGTCCCAACCGCTGGGATCGCCGGTCGGCCTGGCGCGTGCGGCCGACGGCAGCCTTTGGCTGACCGAGGACAAGAACCGCACCGTGATCGTGTTGATGCAGGAGGGCCGGCGGGAACCGGGAGCAAACGCTTCGCCAGGTCAAGAAGGCGTCCCCGAGATGGCGAGCATGGCGCCCGCGGGATGGGCGGAATTCCAATCCAGGGTGCTGAAACGGCGATGCGGCCAGTGCCACGCCCACCTCGCCGCCGCCAGTCCCGAGCAGGCATGGCAATCGGCGAATGACGCTGGCTGGGTCGATGGACCCGAGGCCCGGCAATGGCTGATCGTGAGAGCCATGCTCGGCGAGGGCGTACGCCGCCCGATGCCGCCACCCAATGGCCTTGCCGCCAACCCCGACGATGCCGCAAGGCTCCGCGCTTTCCTCGCCACCTCAGCGCAGTAACTCAGAGCGATCGAGTGGCTTTCTCAATGGACTGGGCCTGTGCAATAGTCGCTTGCTGGCCGCGGGTTGGCCATCGATCGGTCGCGGTCGCAAGTGACCATCTCGGGAAGCGCAGGGGAGCGAGGTCTTGGATGGCGGACATTTTCGAGCGCTTGAGCGGGCAATATGTCGGCATTCGCGGACGCGCTGTCGAGCTCGGCAAGTGGTATGCGAGGGCAAAGCAGCTCCTCACTCCCATCATCGACAACCCGCTCTTCGACCGCTTCGTTCTCGTGCTGATCCTCGTCAACGCGACGACCTTGGGCCTGGAGACGAGCGACGTTATCATGTCCCGCGTTGGCGGCCTGCTTCACGCCATCGACCAGATCATTATTCTCGTCTTCGTGCTCGAGCTCACGGCCCGGATGATCGTACGTGGCAAGGCCTTCTGGAGCGATGGCTGGAGCCTCTTCGATTTTCTCGTGGTGGCGATCACGATTCTGCCCTTCGCCAACAACATCTCGGTGTTGCGGGCGCTGCGGACCGTTCGTGCGCTCAGGGTCATTTCCGCGATCCCCTCGATGCGCCGTGTCGTCAACGGGCTCTTTGCGGCACTGCCGGGCATGGGCTCGATCGTGATGCTGCTCGGCATCATTTTCTACGTGTTCTCGGTGATGGCGACGAACATGTTTGGAACGGAGTTTTCCAAGCAGTTCGGCGATGTCGGCTCGTCCGCTTTTACCCTGTTCCAGGTGATGTCGCTGGATGGCTGGGCGGGCGACGTCGTGCGGCCGCTGATGGCACGCTACCCCTACGCCTGGGTGTTCTTCGTCCCCTTCATCCTCCTCACCAGCTTCACCGTGCTCAACCTCTTCATCGGCATCATCGTCGATGCGATGCAGCAGCAGCACTACGAGCGGCTCGGCAAGACCGATCTGCTGGCCGCCAAGCGCATGGGCAAGCTCGAAGGTCTGTTCGGCTCGGAGAAATCCTCAGGCATGGCGGAGCCATCCAGACCAGCCGAGCCAAGGCCCGACCCGCGCTTCGATACGATGATGGAAGAGCTGCGCCACCTGAAGGATGAGATCCGCTCGATGGCGAGCGCCGGCAATGCGCTGGTTGCGGCTGCCAAGGACAAGGCCATGACCGAGCCAGGTCCAAAGGATGCGGGCTGATCTGCCATGCGCTCGTCGCGCTGGACGCCGATCGGCTGCGGGATCTAGCATCCCGGCTGGATTCCACGACCCGACGCCGAGGTGCGACCATGCGGCCACGCCCCTATTTCGATCCTGACGAGCCGGCCCTCGTGGCCTTCCGCGACGAGGTCGTGCACTTCCTCGAAACGAGCTTGCCCGAGGACATCCGGCGCAAGGTCGCCGAGGAGCGCATGGATCTGCCCAAGGAGGACCAGCGGCGCTGGCACCGCATCCTGAAGGCCAGGGGCTGGGTCTGCCCCAGCTGGCCCAAGGCGCATGGCGGACCCGGCTGGGACGATGCCCAGCTCTACGTGTTCGAGCGCGAGATCGCCCTTGCCGATGCGCCGCGCATCATGACCTATGGCGTGCAGATGCTCGGTCCCTCGATCATCAAGTACGGCAATGACGAGCAGAAGCGCCGCTTCCTGCCCCGTATCGCCAACGCCGATGATTTCTGGTGCCAGGGCTTCTCCGAGCCCAATGCCGGATCCGACCTCGCCGCCTTGCAGACCCGCGCTGTACCCGACGGCGACCACTACGTCGTCAACGGCGCCAAGATGTGGACGAGCGAAGGGCACATCGCCGATTGGATGTTCGCCCTGGTCCGCACCGACTCCTCGGGCAAGAAGCAACAGGGCATCACTTTCCTGCTGATCGACCTTGCCACGCCCGGCGTCGAGATCCGCCCGATCTGGACTTTCGACGGTGGCGGTCGCGAGGTGAACCACGTGTTCTTCTCCGACGTCCGCGTGCCCGTCGCCAACCGGGTCGGCAAGGAGCACGAGGGCTGGACCATCGCCAAATACCTGCTCGGCCTCGAGCGCTTCGGCATCGCCGAGGTGTCGCGCTCGCTGCGCACGCTTGCCCGTGTGAAGCGCTTCGCGGCCCAGCGCCGGACCGGCGATGGCCGGCTGATCGACGATCCCTTCTTTGCCCGCCGCCTCGCCGAGACCGAGATCGAGCTGAACGCCGTCGAGCTGACCGAGCACCGTCTGCTGTTCGGCGGCGATGGCACGGTCGGAGCGGAAGCCTCGCTCTTGAAGCTGCGCGGCTCGGAGGTGCAGAACCGGCTGATCGAATTGATGCTCGAGGCGATCGGCCCGGAAGGCCAGATCGCGATGGGCGATCTCGAGACGGCGGGCGCCCTGCCAGCCGGTCCGCCCGAGGCCCGCTTCACCGGCACCGCGTTCTACAACTACCGCAAGACGATGATCTATGGCGGCTCGAGCGAGATCCAGCGCAACATCATGGCGAAGGCCGTGCTGGGGCTCTGATGTCGTGATTGCAGGCTGGGCTGATCCCGGACTTGATCCGGGGGAAACCCAGCGCCCAGACCGCTGGGCTTCGGCCACGACGTGGTCTCAGCACCAGCCTACGGTCGAGAGGATGACCGCATGCGACTGAACGACGAGCAGAGGCAGTTCCGCGAGAGCATCGCCCGTGTTCTCGGGGACCGGCTGCCGTTCGATGCCCGCCAGAAGGCGGCCAAGACCGGGCATGGCTACTCCCGCCAGCTCTGGCAGACCGCGGCCGAGCTCGGCTGGCTCGGCGCCGGACTGCCGGAGGAGGCAGGCGGCCTGGGAGGCGGTGTGGTCGAGACGGCCGTGCTGTTCGCGGAAGCCGGACGGCACCTGGTCACCGGACCCTATCTGGCAACACTCGGTCTCGCCGCCCCGGCACTGATTGCCGCCGGTGGGCCGCTCGCCCATTCCCTGCTCGCCGACGTGGCGACGGGAATGACCATCCTTTCCTTCGCCCACGCCGAGCCGGCTGCCCGTCACGAGCCTGCCTTCGTGGAGACCCGCGCGGAGAAGCGGGCCGGCGGCTACCGCCTGTCGGGCATCAAGTGCCTCGTCCCGTTCGCGGATGCGGCGCAGCATCTCCTCGTCAGCGCGCGGACTTCGGGGCGGGCGGGCGAGCCGGATGGCATCTCGCTGCTCGTCGTCCCGAGCGACACCAAGGGATTGTCGATCCAAGCCTTCCGCACTCATGACGGCGGCCGGGCTGCGGAGGCGAGGCTGGACGGTGCCGACCTGCCCAAGGCCGCGCTGCTGGGCGCGGAGGGCAAGGCCTTCCCGATCATCGAGACCGCCCTCGACCATGCCTCCGCCATGCTCGCCATGCAAGCGCAGGGCTCGATGTGGGCGGTCTACGAGGCGACGCTCGCCTACTTCAAGACCCGCAAGCAGTTCGGCCAGACGCTCGGCTCGTTCCAGGCGCTGCAGCACCGGCTGGTCGACGTCTACGTCAAATGCCAGCTCGCCCAGTCGATGGCCGAGGACGCGGTCGTCGCGCTCGGGTGCGAGGATCCAGTCGAGCGCGCGCGCCGGGTTTCGGCGGCCAAGGCCTATGTTGGCGAGGCCGGGCGCACCGTCGGCAAGGAAGGCGTGCAGCTCCACGGCGGCATCGGCATGACCGACGACATTCCTGCCGGCCACCACTTGAAGCAGCTGACGGCGATCGCCCTCACTTACGGCGACGCCGACCAGCACCTGTCGCGCTTCCAGCGCCTCAGCGCCGAAGGCGGGAATGCGTGAATGCCCTGGGCCGCGGGGTCGGACATGGGGTCGGTCGGACATGGGGTCAAGACATGGGGTCAGACCCCTTTGGCGCTGACCTCGAGTGAATCGATGCTCCGGGACAAAGGGGTCTGACCCCATCCCAACAGGAATCAAGCCAGCAACTGACGAGGACTCACAATGGTACCGCTTCCCTTCGAGAAAGCAGAGTTCGCCAAGCGCCTGAAGCGCGTGCGCGAGCAGATGACGAGGCGCGGTATGGACCTGCTCGTCGTCACCGACATCGCCAACCAGTATTATCTGACGGCCTATGACGGCTGGTCCTTCTACACCCCGCAGATCGTGGTGGTGCTGCTCGACGACGATCCCTATTGGATCGGGCGCTACATGGACTCGGCCGGCGGCAAGCTCACCTGCTGGATGGACCACGACCACGTGGTCGGCTTCCCCGACACCTACGTCCAGCAGCAGGACCGCCATCCCATGGACTGGATGGCCGAGTTCATGCGCGGGAAGGGCTGGGGCAAGAAGCGGATCGGCATCGAGCTCGACACCTACTATTTCTCGCCCAAGGCCCACGCTCATCTGACGAGGGGCCTGCCCGATGCCAAGTGGATCGAGGCCGATCTGCTCGTCTCCTGGGTTCGCGCGGTTAAGTCGCCGGCCGAGATCGAAATGATGAGGAAAGGCGCGCGGCTCGCGGAAGCGGCCATGCGGGCGGCCTATGAGGCGATCGCGCCGGGCGTGCGGGAATGCGATTCAGTCGCGAGGATCTATGCGGCCGAGGTCGGCGGCAACCCGAAGTTCGCAGGCGATGTCACGTCCCTCCCCCCGACGATCCTCGCCGGCCCCAACGCGTCGGCCCCGCACATGCTCTGGACCGACCGCAAGTACACGAAGAACGAGACCGTCGCGCTCGAGCTGGCGGGCGCCTGCCGCCACTACACGGCGGGCCTCGCGCGCACCATGCAGCTCGGCAAGCCGGCGCCCAAGGTCGAGGAAGTGGCCAAAGTCACGATCGAGGCGATGGGCATCGTGGTCGAAGCGGTGAAGCCGGGAGCGACCGGCGCCGATGTCGAGCTTGCCTTCCGCACGCACATGGCCAAACACGGGCTGAAGAAGGAATCCCGCATCGGCTATTCGATCGGCATCGGCTATCCCCCCGACTGGGGCGAGCACACGATCAGCCTGCGCGCGGGCGACACCAGCGTGCTCGAGCCCGGCAATGTGATCCACTCGATCCTGGGCATGTGGATGGACGATTGGGGCTTCGAGGTCTCCGAGACGATCCTGGTGACAAAGAAGGGCTCGGAGTGCCTGACCGAGTTCCCGCGGGAACTCTATCGGAAGTAGGCTGGGCTGAGCCCTTCGCGAAGCCCAGCGGTCGGGGTGCTGGGCTTCGGCCGGCGAAGGCCCGGCCTCAGCGCCAGCCTACGGGTGAGGACTGAATGACCGTCCCGGCCGACATCGCCGCCCGAATGATCGAGATTCGCCGGGCACTGCACCGCCGCCCCGAGCTGTCGAACGAGGAGCGCGAGACGCAGGCCTTCATCCGGCGCGAGCTCGAGTCCGCCGGGCTGGCGGGCATCCGAGCCGGCACCGGCCTTGCCGTCGACATCGATGGCACGGGCGGCCCCGCCAACCGCCGCATCGCCATTCGTGCCGACGGCACGACGCGGCTGTCGGGGCAACGGAGGGGGAAGCCATCGACCGGATTTGGCATGACGGTAACCCTTGCGATCAAGGTCGGTCTCGCCGTGCTCCGCGGTTGCCTGCTGGTCACTCGCTGCCGGGATTGAAGAACACGTTCTCGAATTTCCTACCCTTGGGGAGCCGATAGACCTCGAAGTCGGAGTCGACCGAGGCAATGGTGCCGACCCCACGCCGCTCGCACAACGCGACCAGCGACACGTCGGCCAGATCGGCTGGAAGGTCGCTGTACTTTTTCATGATCTCGATCATCCGGGGCAGATCCTCGCGCAGCGTGTCGTCGATCTCGACAACTGCCATCAGCCAGTCCATGAACCGGAACAAGCTCGGCTGCACATCGGCGAGCATGGCCGCGACCTCCCCGATGACCAGTGAGGTCGTGATCAGACGGCACTCGCCAGCTCGGCGCAGGAACTCCCCCGCTTGGCTGTGGTGGGCGTCGTCGCGGTCGAACAGTGCAATCATCGGTCCAGCATCAACGACGATGTTTCGCACGCAGCTTCTCCTTGATCCGCGCCTTGTAGGTCGCCGAGCGGTCCGTGTCGCCACTGCCGGCAAAGTCCTGAACGAGTCGCGCCCATGCGTCGTACGGCGTCTCGTGCACAGGGCCAGCCGCGAGCTGGTTGACGACGGCGGCTCGGACGAACTCGGAAAGCGTTTCACCGCTGCGCACCAGACGGCGCTTCAACCGGGCGTCGGTCGCATCGTCCAGGCGGATGGTAATAGTTGGCATCGGGGTGCCCCTTGGTTTGTTGTATTACAATGCACGACAATTGTGAACATGTCAACGAATGCCGTTCATCGAGCACGCGGATTGAGTGGCCGGCCGTTGTGGCGGCTGGTGACACGATTGCTGGGTCTAGGCCATGCTGGGAAGTGACCCCTTCGTGCGACAAATAAAGCACCCGAACACAAACTATTTTGTCCGTGACTTCGGGCATTGGCCATCCCGTGTCTTTGCACCCGGGCCCGCTATCGGAAACTGGCGGCGGCGAGGGACGAGGCGGCACCCAAAGCCCGCAACGCCGCTCGAGCCACCGTTACGCGCATTTCCCCCCTTGGATAACCCTGCGGCGGAAAAGCTTGCGGCATTGCGGGGGAGGGGGCGCGGGCGGTATACTCCGGGGTGACTACTCCAGGTCGTTGCCCGGTCCTTCCGAGCGCCGCTCGTCATGCGGCCCGGGCCGGGAGCGAGACGGCCGAAACCCCACCTTGCGAGACGCCCGACCTTGGTCAAGAAGAACGATCCCCCGCCCCCGCCTGCGAGCGGCGCTCCCTCCGATATCAGGCCGATCTCCATCGTGGAGGAGATGAAGACCTCCTACCTCGATTACGCCATGAGCGTGATCGTCTCGCGCGCGCTGCCCGATGTGCGCGACGGCCTGAAGCCGGTCCACCGCCGCATCCTCTATGGCATGTCGGAATTGGGCCTCGACTGGAACAAGAAATACGTGAAGAGCGCCCGCGTCGTCGGCGAGGTGATGGGCAAGTACCATCCCCACGGCGACCAGGCGATCTACGACGCGCTCGTGCGCCTCGCGCAGGACTTCTCCATGCGCGTGCCGCTGATCGACGGCCAGGGCAATTTCGGCTCGATCGACGGCGACCCGCCCGCGGCGCAGCGCTACACCGAGTGCCGCCTCGCCAAGGTCTCGCAGTACCTGCTCGACGACCTCGACAAGGATACGGTCGACTTCCGCGACAACTACGACGGCGCCTTCCGCGAGCCGGTCGTGCTGCCCGCGAAGTTCCCCAACCTGCTCGTCAACGGAGCGGGCGGCATCGCGGTCGGCATGGCGACCAACATCCCGCCGCACAATCTGGGCGAGGTGATCGATGCCGCCATCGCGCTCCTCGACAACCCCGAGCTGACGATCGAGGAATTGAACGGCATCATCCTGGGCCCGGATTTCCCGACCGCTGGCATCATCCTCGGGCGCGGCGGCATCCGCTCCGCCTACCAGAAGGGCCGCGGCTCCGTGATCCTGCGCGCGCGCACCGAGGTCGAGGAGATCCGCAAGGATCGCCAGGCGATCATCGTCACCGAGATCCCCTACCAGGAGAATAAGGAGCGGATGATCGACAAGATCGCCGATCTGGTGCGCGAGAAGCGCATCGAGGGCATCGCCAACATCTGGGACGAGACCAACCGCGAAGGCATCCGCATCGTCATCGAGCTGAAGCGCGATGCCATCGCCGACGTGGTGCTGAACCAGCTCTACCGCTTCTCGCCGCTGCAATCGACCTTTGGCGCCAACATGCTCGCGCTCTCGGGCGGCAAGCCGGTGGTGCTGACGCTCAAGGATTTCCTCGTCGCCTTCAACGCCTTCCGCGAGGAGGTCGTCGCCAGGCGAACCAAGTTCCAGCTCAACAAATGCCGCGACCGCGCCCATGTGCTGGTCGGCCTCGCCATCGCGGTCGCCAACATCGATGAGGTCATTCGCCTGATCCGCCATGCGCCCAATCCGCAGGCGGCCCGCGACGACCTGATGGCACGCGACTGGCCGGCGCGCGATGTCGCTCCGCTGGTCGAGCTGATTGCCGACCCGCGCCACAAGGTCTCGACCGAGGGCACCTACCGCATGTCGGAGGAGCAGGCCCAGGCCATTCTCGACCTCCGGCTGCAGCGCCTGACGGGCCTGGGCCGCGACGAGATTGCCGACGAGCTGCGGACGATCGGCGGCCAGATCTCGGATTTCCTCGAGATCCTGGGCTCGCGCACCCGCATCGTCGACATCATCAAGCGCGAGATGACCGAGGTCCGCGAGCAGTTCGCGACACCGCGCAAGACCGAGATCATGGATATCGACGGCGAGGTCGAGGACGAGGACCTGATCGCGCGCGAGGACATGGTCGTGACCGTGTCGCACAAGGGCTACATCAAGCGCGTGCCGCTGTCGGCCTATCGCGCCCAGCGGCGCGGCGGCAAGGGCCGCTCCGGCATGTCGACGCGGGAGGAGGATTTCGTCACCCGCCTCTTCATCGCCTCCACCCATACGCCGGTCGTGTTCTTCTCCTCGCGCGGCATGGCCTACAAGATGAAGGTCTGGCGCCTGCCGTTGGCGACGCCGCAGTCGATCGGCAAGGCCCTCGTCAATCTGCTGCCGCTGCAGGAGGGCGAGCGGCTCTCGACCATCCTGCCGCTGCCCGAGGACGAGACGAGCTGGGAGACGCTCGACGTCATGTTCGCGACCGGCTCCGGCTATGTTCGGCGCAACAAGCTGTCGGATTTCGTCGAGATCAACCGCAACGGCAAGATCGCCATGAAGCTCGACGAGGGCGACCACATCGTCGGCGTTGCCATCTGCAGCGAGACGGACGACGTGCTGCTGACGTCGGCTAAGGGCCAGGCCATGCGGTTCGCCGTGCCCGATGTCCGTGTCTTCAAGGGCCGCGATTCGACCGGCGTGCGCGGCGTTGCGCTCGGCGAGGGCGACACGGTCATCTCGATGGCGATCCTCCGCCACTTCGAATCGACGAGCGAGGAGCGCCAGACCTACCTGAAGATGCGCCGCGCCGCTGGTGGCGAGGCGGTCGAGACCGAGCCCGCGAGCGACGAGGAGGCGGCATCGGGCGATGTCGCCATCTCGACGGAGCGCTATGCCGAGATGAGCGCGTCCGAGCAGCAGGTGCTGACGGTGTCGGAGCGCGGCTACGGCAAGCGCTCGTCCTCGTTCGAGTTCCGGACCACCAATCGCGGCGGCAAGGGCATCGTCGCCATGATCGTCAATGACCGCAACGGCAAGTTGATCGCCTCGTTCCCGGTCGAGGGGAACGACCAGATCATGCTCGTCTCGGACGGCGGCCAGCTGATCCGCTGCCCGGTCCACGACATCCGCCTCGCCGGGCGCAACACCCAGGGCGTGACCATCTTCAAGGCCGCCACCGACGAGAAGGTCGTCTCGGTCGAGCATATCCCTGAGGAAGCAGCCGGCAATGGTGACGACGGCGAGGAGGAGGCTGGCGGGGAGCCGGTGTAGGGGAGC
>JANNSW010000376.1:0-2077 GCA_031403055.1 Hyphomicrobiaceae bacterium
CCGTCGTGGCCGGGTGCTGTTCGTCAACGATTCCAAGGCGACCAACGCCGACTCGACCGAGAAGGCGCTCTCCTCCTACGACGACGCCATCTACTGGATCGCAGGCGGCCTGCCGAAGGAGGGCGGGATCGCGCCGCTCGCTCCCTATTTCAACCGCGTCGCCAAAGCCTATCTGATCGGGGAAGCCGCCGCCGATTTCGCAGCGACGCTGGCCGGCAAAGTCGAAGCAACCGTCTGCGGCACCCTGGACGCTGCCGTTGCAGCGGCAGCACGCGACGCTACCGCGTCCAAGGCCGCCGAGCCCGTCGTGCTGCTGTCACCGGCCTGCGCCTCCTTCGACCAGTTCGCCGACTTCGAGGACCGCGGCAATCGCTTCCGGTCGCTCGTCGCTTCCTTGCCTGCCGACAACTCGGAGGCGTCCAGATGAGACTGTCGCGCTCCGATGCGAGCCTCGTGTCCACTTGGTGGTTCACCGTCGACCGCCAGCTCTTTGCCGCGATCAACATCCTGATCCTGTCCGGCCTGATGCTCTCGCTCGCCGCCAGCCCCTCGGTTGCCATGCGCCGTGGCTTTCCCGCCTTCCATTTCGTCGAGCGGCATCTGGTGTTCGCACTCGCCGGCGCAGCGCTCGTCTTCCTGGTCTCGGTGCTGCGGCCTGCCCAGATCCGGCGTTTCTCGCTGGTGCTGCTCGCCACCTCGCTGGCGTTGATGGGTCTCGTCATCTGGGTCGGCCCGGTCGTCAACGGCTCGCAGCGCTGGTTGACGATCGCCGGGCAGCAATTGCAACCCTCCGAGCTGATGAAACCGGCCTTTGTCGTGATCGTGAGCTTCCTCTTTGCCGAGAGCATGAAGCGGCGGGATGTCCCGGCGCTGGCGATCGCAATCGCGCTCTTTGGCTTGGTCGTGTCGTTGCTGTGGCTGCAGCCCGATATCGGACAGGTCATACTGTTGTCGGCCGTGTTTGCCGCGCTGTTCTTCCTGTCGGGCCAACCGGTGTGGCGCCTCGCCCTGCTCGCGGGCCTCGGGACCCTCGCCATCGTCGTCGCCTATGGCACGCTGCCCCACGTCAAATCGCGCTTCGACCGTTTCCTCGATCCCCAGACCGGCGATACCTACCAGATGGATCGGGCGCGCCAGTCCTTCATCGAGGGCGGCTGGCTCGGGCGCGGACCGGGCGAGGGCACCATCAAGAGCGTGCTGCCCGACGCCCACACCGACTATATCCTCGCCGTGATCGCGGAGGAGTATGGCGTCATTGCCTGCCTTGTGCTGCTCTGGCTCTACGGCTTCGTCGTTTTCCGCGCGCTCGTGCATTTCTGGTCGGAGCCCGACGGCTTCGTGCGCAGTGCGATCGTCGGGCTCGCCATGCTGCTCGGCTGCCAGGCGCTGATCAACATGGGTGTGAACGTCGGCCTGCTGCCGGCCAAGGGCATGACATTGCCGTTCATCTCCTATGGCGGCTCCTCGCTCGTCGGCATGGCGCTCGCCATGGGCATGCTGGTCGCCCTGACGCGGCGCCGGCCCGCCCACGGACGCCTGAAAAACACCACTTCCCTCGGCTCACCCGAGCCGGCGCAACGGGGCCGGCAAGCTGCCGGCCAAGGCACATGACGGGATCCCCATGACGCGTGGCCTCATCATGCTGGCGGCAGGCGGCACTGGCGGCCACCTCTTCCCGGCGTTTGCGCTGGCCGAGGAGCTGGCGCGCCGCGACCTGACCATCGATCTCGTCACCGACGACCGCGGCGACCGCTACGGCACCGGCTTTCCCGCCCGCACCGTCCACCGGATCCCCTCAGCGACCTTCACCGGCCGCTCGCCGGTCGCGGCAGCCCGCACCATGAAGGCGCTGCTGACGGGCGTCCGCCGGGCCTATGTCCTGCTCGGCGCGTTGAAACCGCGCGCCATCATCGGCTTCGGCGGCTATCCGACCTTTCCCCCGCTCGTTGCAGCACGGCTGCGAGGCATCAAGACGGCGGTGCATGAGCAGAACGCCGTGATGGGCCGCGCCAACCGCATGCTGGCCGGGCGCGTGACCGCGATCGCGGCCTCCTGGGACGGCACCAGCCATCTGCCG
>JANNSW010000377.1:0-13076 GCA_031403055.1 Hyphomicrobiaceae bacterium
CAGTGTCTCGGCATAGACATTGCCGAGGTTGGCCCGAATGTCCTTGCCGCCGATGAACGGCGGGTTCCCCACGATGAACTCCGCCTCCGGCCAGTCGGGTCGCTTCGCGCCCGGCAGCGTCTCGACCCGCGTCCCGCTCGGACCCGCGACCACTTTTGGCAGCGGATACCCGTCCCAGGTCAAAACGGCGTCCATGTGGATGATGTTCTTGAAGTCGTGGAGAATGGGCTCGGGCGGGTGCGTGCCCTTGGAGGCATAGTGCAATTGAAGGTAGCCGAGCCAAACAACCAGCTCGGCAATTGCTGCCGCCCGGGCATTCTTCTCCAGCCCGAGAAACTGGTGTGGATCGATCGTATGGCTGTCGAGCCACGCCAAGCCTTCCTGCCCACCGAGATCGACGATGGCATTCAGAACCTCATCCTCGAGCTTCTTCATCAGTCGCAGCGCCACATAGAGGAAATTGCCCGTGCCGCAGGCCGGGTCGAGGACGCGCGTCTTGCAGAGCTTGTCGTGGAACGCCTCGACCGTCTCCAGCGCCTCCTTCGTCCGCCCCTCCTCCTTCAACCGCTCGGCGGTCGCCTGCACCTGCGCCCATTCCTGGCGCAGCGGCTCCAGCACCGTCACCACCACCAGCCGCTCGACATAGGCGCGCGGTGTGTAGTGGGCGCCGAGCTTGGCGCGCTCGTCCTTGTCGAGCGCCTGCTCCAGCAGCGTGCCGAAGATCGCCGGATCGACCTCCTTCCAGTCGTACTTCGAGGCGGCGAGCAACTCGCCGATCTCCTCACGCTCCAACTCCAGCACCTGGGCACTGTGGAAGAAATGACCGTTGAAGTGCTTGACCACGCCCTCTGCGATAGTAGCGTAGCCGCCCTTGTCCATGGCCTGCCAGAGCTGCGCCAGCTCGTGCTTGAACATGGCGGGGTTGGCCCTCGCCCGCTCCAGCCAGCCGGTGAAGCACTCGGCGGGCAGCAGCTTCACATCCTCGGCGAACATGGTGAACAGGCAGCGCATGAGGAATAGTGCGACGGGCTCGGCAGGATAGCCGCGCCGCTCCAGGCCCTTGGAGACAACGGCGAGCCGGGCTGCGATCTCGCGCGTGACCTTGGCCGATTGGCGTGTGGGATCGAGGCTCGCCGGGTCCGTCCAGATGCGCGCCAGCCGCGTGCGCACCGCCTCGTTGCGCAGTTCCTCCAGATAGATCCTGAAACCCTGCCGGTCCGGAAACTGGGCGTAGTTCTTTCCCTGCCCGGTAAAGTCCGCATAGACCTCGATGCAGTGGCCGATATCGCACACCAGCACGAAGGGCGGCCAGCCATGCTCGGGCGGCAGTGCCCTGGCATAGCCTTCCGCCTGATGGCGAGCGCTCATCATGAGCTGGTCCCAGGCGCGGTTCGCCGAGCGCTTCCCGCGTGGATTGTAGTCGGGGATGAAGAGGTCGGGCTGGCCTGAGAGCTTCAGCTCCTTGGGCCGCCCCTTCTCCCGGCTCTGCTTCGCCTCCATGACGAAGCAGCCGCGCTTGTAGAGGTCGATCCGGCCGGGACTCTTGCTGCCGTCAGCCTCCTTGAACTCGACAGCGCGCTCGAAAGTGTAGTCGTTGCGGCCGGCATCGCTCTTGGCGGCATCAGGCCGTCCCACGCCGATCAGGTCGCACAGCTCGTAGACGAAGCCGTGCAGGTTCGCCCGCTCGGCGCCCTCGGACGCCGACCAGCGTGTGATGAAGTCATCGAGTCGTTTGTCGGCCACCAGAAGTGTCAACACACCGACTTAGATCATCGCGCGCCCCGCGTTGGAAGCCACACCCCCCCAGCGGCCGCAGCAGCGCGCGCGAGATGATGTGGCGCTGGATTTCGCTGGTGCCTTCCCAGATGCGCTCGACGCGGGCGTCGCGCCAGATCCGCTCCAAGGGCAGGTCCGCCATCAGGCCCATGCCGCCGTGGATCTGGATGGCTTCGTCCGCGACCATCGCCAGCATCTCTGTCGCCTTCAATTTGGCGATCGCCATGTCCATATCGGTGACGGTCTTCTGGTCGACCTTCCAGGCGGCTTCCAGCGTCAGCAGCTCGGCGGCTTTCAGCTCCATCGCCATGTCGGCGAGCTTGAAGGAGACGCCCTGGAACTTGCCGATCTGCTGGCCGAACTGCACCCGGTCAACCGCCCACTGCTTGGCCAGATCGAGTGCCCGCTCGGCGCGGCCGATGCAGGTGGCGGCGACCTGCAGGCGCGTGGCGCCCAGCCAGTCGTTCGCGACCTCGAAGCCCTTACCCACCTCGCCGAGCACCTGGGTTCTGGGCAGCCGGCAATCGGTGAGCTCGAGGATGCAGTTGTTGTAGCCGCGGTGGGAGACGTTCCTGTAGCCGGGCCTGACCGTGAAGCCGGGATGGCCCTTGTCGACCAGGAAGGCGGTGATCAGCTTCTTCTTGCCCTTGGCCGTCTCCTCCTCGCCGGTCGCAGCGAACAGGATGACGAAGCTCGCCTCGTCGGCATGGCTGATGAAGTGCTTGGTGCCATTGACCACGAAATCGCTGCCATCGGCCCTGGCGAAGGTCTTCATGCCGCGCAGATCCGATCCGACGCCCGGCTCGGTCAGTGCGAGACAGTCGGATGCCTCGCCCCGGATCGAGGGGAACAGGTAGCGCTCCCGCTGCTCGGGGTTGCAGGCGAGCAGAATGTTGGAGGGGCGCGCCACACAAGTGTAGTGCAACGCGTAGCTGGTCTTGCCGAGCTCTTTCTCATAGAGGACCCAGGTCAGCGTATCGAGCCCGGCTCCGCCGACATCCTCGGGCATATTGGCGGCGTAGAGGCCGGCGGCCATCGCCTTCCTCTTCAATTCGTCGCGCAACTCGGCGCGCAGACGGCCCGTCGCCTCGAGCTCGGCCTCGTGGGGATAGAGCTCGTTCGTCACGAACGCCCGCGTCGTCTCGACGATCAGGCGCTGCTCGTCGGAAAGGGAGAAGTCCATGGAACAATCCCGTGCGGAAAGAGGGCGAGCAGCCGCTCGCCCCTACGTCGGAGTGGTCGTGGCGACCGGCGACCGGCAGGTCGCCCTTGCTTCACTCGGCGGCTTCGAGGGCGTCCCCGGGGTCGGCCTTCTCCTTCAGACGCTTCAGTTTCGATACGCTGACCGATTGGCGCGCTTTCCAGAGGTCGTGGGTAGCCTGGCGACGTAGCCAGAACTCGGCCGACCCGCCGTAGACGACTTCGAGGCGCAACGCCATGGCGGCTGTGATGCCCTGTTTCTCGTCGAGGAGATCATAGAGTGTCTGCCGGCTCACACCGAGCGCTTTGGCAAAGGCCGTCTTGCTGATGCCGAGCGCAGGCAATCCGATCTCACGTATCGTCGCGGCCGGGTGCGACACTGGTATGCTTGGGTGTCGCTTTGACTTGCTGGCCACTTCTGCCTCCTCAGTGATAATCCTCGTAGTCGACGCCAACGGCGTCCGCGGTCGCGTCGGACCATCCGAATGTCACACGCCAGTTCTTGTCCACTCGAACCGAGTAGCGGCGCGACTGATCACCGCTGAGCCGGTGGAAGTGGTAGCCGGCCTGGTTCATGTCGGCAGGTGTGTCGGCTTCCTCCAGGGAGGCCAGCAACATTTCCAGTCGAACGACGTGTTTCGGATCGACGCGACGTGCCTCACCCTTCCACCAGAACCGCTCGAGCGCCTTGCTTCTGAAACTGATTATCGCCACGGCCGCATGTCTGTCTTGTAAGGCATAACCTTACGATTGTCAACCCTCGACTTACATTTGCGTCACCCCTTCCGCTGCCCCACGAACCGCCCCGCCGCCTCCGGCCGCGGCAGGCTGTCGTGACCGCCGTCCCAGATGGCCGCGATGCGATCGAGGATCGCTTTCGGCGCGAGACAGGCCTTGCCGGCCTTGGCATCCACATGCAGGTAGATCTGCTCGCCGGTCGCCAGCAGGTCGTCGGTGCGGCCGTGGCACAGCCGGTAGAAGACGTGCAGGCGCTTCTCGTCGTGGGCGAGGATCTGCGCGGTGCAGTGGATCGGCTCGAGCGTCGCGACCTCCTTGTTGTGGATGATGTGGGTCTCGGCGGTGTAATAGCTGAATCCCGAGCGCACATAGTCGTCGTCGGCCCCGATCAGGCGCAAGAGCCCGTCCGAGCAATTGCAGAACACCTGCAGATAGCGGCTCTCATTCATGTGGTTGTTGTAGTCGGACCAATCCTGCGGAACGTTGGTCTCATAGAGCCTCAATGGCTTGGCATAGTCGTGCTTGGCGGTCGCCGCTCCCTGGTGGGCACGCGCATAGAGCCGCTTCTCGTATTCGAGCAGGGTCGCGCCGGCGCCGTACTCCTGGCTCTTCAGCGCCTGCATGACCGCGATCAGGCAGTCGTCGCGCTTCCTTTCCAGGTCGCGGATCGAGACGCCGCCGGCCTGGGCGTCGGATTGCGCGGCGACCTTGTCGATCAGCGCCTGCGTCAGCTCCGGCACGTCCATCAGCTTGGTCCAGGGCCATTTCAGCGCCGGTCCGAACTGGGCCATGAAGTGGCGCATCCCCTCCTCGCCGCCGGCGATGCGATAGATCAGCAGCGTTCCCATGAACGACCAGCGGATGCCGGGGCCGAACCGGATCGCATCGTCGATCTCGGCCGCCGTCGCCACGTCCTCCTCGATCAGCCAGAGCGCCTCGCGCCAGAGCGCCTCCATCAGCCGGTCGGCGACGAAGGCATCGATCTCCTTCCTCACATGCAGCGGCTGCATGCCGATCGAGCGATAGAAGGCCATGCCCTTGTCGATGTTGGCCTTGGTCGTCAGCTTGCCGCCCACCACCTCGACGAGGGGCATCAGATAAACCGGGTTGAAGGGATGCCCGACCATGAAGCGCTCGGGGTGCTGCATGCCGGCCTGGATCTCCGAGGGCAGCAGTCCGGAGGTCGAGGAGCCGATGATGACGTCGGGCCGGGAATGCCGATCGACCTCGGCGAGGATCTTCTGCTTCAGGTCGAGCCGCTCGGGCGCGCTCTCCTGGATGAAGTCGGCATCGGCGACGGCGGCGGCGATCTCCTTGACGACGGTGACCTTGCCCATCGGCATGCGCGGCGCCATCGTCAGCTTGCCGAGCGCCCGCTCGGCGTTGGCCAGCACCTCCAGGAGGCGCCGCTCGGCCTCGGGATGGGGATCGGCAACCTTCACATCGATGCCGTTGAAGGCAAGGCGCGCAGCCCAGGCCGCGCCGATCACGCCCGCGCCGATGCAGGCGGCTTTCTTCACTTCAGTCATGGGGTGGCTCCGATTGGGGCGGTTGGTGAGCTTTGCCGCTGCTCAGGATTTGACCTCGGTGTGGCCATCGACCGGCACGGCCTGGCCGGTGATCTTGGCGCCGGCAGCCGATGTGAGGAACAGCATCGCATTGGCGATGTCCTCGGCCTTGATCATCGTGCGCAGCGAGCAGCCCCGCGTGTACTCCTCGCGCACCTGCGCTTCCGTCAAGCCGCGGGCCTTGGCATCGCGCGCGATCACGCCGTCGATGCGATCGCCTTCGACGGCGCCCGGGCAGATCGCGTTGCATCGCACGCCGTAGGGACCGAGCTCCATCGCGAGCGTCTTCGTCAGGCCGACGATCGCCCATTTGGCGGAGCAATAGGGCGTGCGCCGGGCAAAGCCGAACAGGCCTGCCGTCGACGACAGATTGATGATGGAGCCGCTCTTCTGCTTCTTCAGAATGGGGGCGGCCTGTCGCGAGCACAGGAATGCGCCATCCAGATTGACGGAGAGGCAGCGGCGCCAGTCCGCGAGGCTCACATCCTCGACCAGCGCCGTCGGCCCGGCGATGCCGGCATTGTTGACGAGGATGTCGAGGCCGCCGAGATGGCCCAGCGCCGCCTTGAACAACGCGCCGACCTGGGCTTCGTCGCCCACATCGGCCACCATGCCGGCGAGCCGCTTCTCGCCCTTCAGCGTCTTCTCCAGCGCCTTGGCGTCCACGTCGCAGATGTAGACCTTGGCTCCGGCATCGAGGAACGCCTGCGCGGTTGCGCGACCGATGCCGCTCGCCGCCGCCGTGATCAGCACTCGTTGATTTTTGTGGGTCATGTGAACAGACGGGCAGTAGGCAGTGGGCGGTAGTCAATCGGGAGCAGACCTCACGTCACTTGCCCGACTGCCGACTGCCCATTGCCGACTGCCCACTCCCTTGTCAGTGCCTCTTTTTCAACTTCAGCTTCTTCCGCACGTCTGCCGGCCCGATCAGCGCGACGCCCATGGTGTCGAGCAGCTTCACCGCCTTGTCGACGAGTTGCCCATTGGTCGCGAGCACGCCTTTCGACAGGTAGATGTTGTCCTCGAGGCCGACGCGCACATTGCCGCCGGCGAGCACCGATTGCGCGACCCAGGGGATCTGCATGCGACTGATGGCAAAGCTCGACCAGATGCACCCCGGCGGCAGGTTGTTGACCATCGCCATGAAGGTATTCACGTCGGAGGGCGCGCCATAAGGAATGCCCATGCAGAGCTGGATCAGCACGGGGTCGGCGAGCAGCCCATCCTTCATCAGATCCTTCACCTGCCAGAGCTGGCCGGTGTCGAACACCTCGCATTCGGGTTTCACGCCCAGATCCATCATCTGCTTGGCCATGACCTTCAACGTGGCCGGACCATTGACCATGATGTTGTCGGTGCCGCCGAGGAAGTTCATGGTGCCGCAATCGAGCGTGCAGATTTCGGGCAGCAGCTCCTTCACGTGGGCGAGCCGTTCCGTCGCGCCGACGAGATCCGTGCTCTTGTCGTAGGGAAGCGGCTTGTCGGGCGGGCCGAGCACGAGGTCGCCACCCATGCCGGCGGTCAGATTGATCACCACGTCGGTGCCCGAGGAGCGGATCCGGTCGACCGCCTCCTTGTAATAGGCGACCGATCTCGAGCCGGCGCCGGTTTTGGGCTCCCGCACATGCAGATGCACGATCGCCGCGCCGGCCTTGGCCGCCTCGATCGCCGAATCCGCGATCTGCTTGGGCGTCACCGGCACTTTGTCGCTCTTGTCGGTGGTGGCACCCGCCCCAG
The DNA here is from genome assembly GCA_031403055.1 of Hyphomicrobiaceae bacterium. Taxonomy (GTDB): domain Bacteria; phylum Pseudomonadota; class Alphaproteobacteria; order Rhizobiales; family Hyphomicrobiaceae; genus JANNSW01. The sequence goes on from JANNSW010000377.1 coordinate 7,020, forward strand.
TGACAGGGCAAGTGATGAAGACCTCCCAGTTCATGGCTTCCTCCCTCGTGGTCGTCTGCTCTGACGCTAGCGTTCTGACTCATTCATTTGGTACCCCAAATGAATGGCCAGCCCACTAGCCAATTCTTTGTTTATGTTCCGTCTTTCCATTCATTGATCCAGCTTCGCCGGAATCGAATGAATGGGACGGAACACTAGCGCCCCGGCGCGGTGTGCGCGATACAAAAAGCAAAGCCATGCGCTACGCGTTCATCGGCCATGACGGGCAAGCACCCTTCGTGCGATCGCCCTGCGCTGCTCGCGCTCGCCCCTTTTCGTTCGGCGGACGATTGAGTTCTGTCTCGGCCTCGAGGGCCAGGACTTCGGCTCGCCCTCCGCGTTGGCACCGGCCTTTCGCCAACGCTTCGGCTGCAGCCCTGGCGAGGCGCGACGCGGCACGCAGGGTCGTTGAAGGCTGATCACGACATCGCAGCTGTGGCCCGATTGTCACGCTTCCGTCATATGGCGATTGACCGTGTTCTCAGACCAACGCACACTGCCCGTGCTTGGCACTGCGTGCCTGGCGTGAACGGCCTTGGGGAGGGTCTGGTTTGGGGGATAGGGCGTGCGTGCGCCCTGCCACGGCATTGCGGTTGCGTCTGCCGGTTCGTGCCGCAGACGTCACGGGACGCCGCACGGATTTCAGCCCAATACGGAGCCCGTTCGCGACGAATCGATCGCCCTCGAGTGCGATCGGAAACAAGACCACTGGGAGGAACAAACATGTCGACTACTTCTTCGGGCGCCAAAGCCGGATCGTCTGGCGAGCTCGTCCGCGCCATCGACTGGAAGGGCGCATTCTGGGTTGCGAGCGGCGTGCCCGCGCTGGTGCTCTTCTCGATCGGCGGCATTGCGGGAACGGCGGGCAATCTCGCCTGGGTGGTCTGGACCATCTCGGTGCTGATGGGCTTTCTGCAGTCCTTCACCTATGTCGAGATCGCAGGCCTCCACCCCAATAAGTCCGGCGGCGCCTCGATCTATGGAGCAACAGCGTGGCTGCGCTATTCGAAGTTCGTCGCTCCATTGTCGGTGTGGTGCAACTGGTTCTCCTGGTCGCCGGTGCTCTCGCTCGGTTGCGCGATCGCGGCAGGCTACATCCTCAACGCCGTCGCGCCAGTGCCGACTTTTGCTGAAACCTCGCCCGAGGTCGTCGCCTGGCTCGCCGATCCGGTGAACGCCGGCAAGGCCGCGGCTGACGCAGTCGCCGCCATCACGGCCGCCAATACGCCCTGGCTCGCCTCGTTCAACGCTTTCAGCATCGCCATCCCGGGCCTCGGCACGCTCAACTTCAACTCGACCTTCTTCATCGGTACGATCCTGATGCTGATCGTCTTCGCAATCCAGCATCGCGGTATTCTACGAACGGCCGGCACGCAGAAGTGGATCGGCATGCTGATCATAATCCTGTTGTTCATCGTCGGCATCGTGCCGATCCTGAACGGCGGGTTCAATCCGGACAACGTCTCGGGTCCGTTCTGGCCGAGTGCGGAAGGCAACGTCGGCTGGACCCTGTTTCTCGGCGCCATGTTCATCGCCGCCTGGTCGACCTACGCCTTCGAGACGGCGGTCTGCTACACCAGTGAGTTCCGCAATCCCAAGACCGACACGTTCAAGGCGATCTTCTACACCGGTCTCGTCTGCATCGTGCTCTTCATCCTGGTGCCATTCACCTTCCAGGGCGTGCTGGGCGTCGAAGGCATGAAGGCCCCCGGGATCGTGGCGGGAACAGGCGTCGCCGATGCCATGGCCAACATGGTCGCGGGCGGCAACGTGCTGATCAAGCAGATCTTCGTCGTGTTGATGATCCTCGCGCTCATCCTCGCCATCATGACCGCCATGGCCGGCTCCTCGCGCACGCTCTATCAGGGCTCCGTCGACGGCTGGCTGCCAAAGTATCTCTCTCACGTGAACTCGCATGGCGCGCCGACGCGGGCCATGTGGACCGATCTCGTATTCAATCTGTTCCTGCTGGCCATCGCCTCGGATGCCAGCGGCTACTTCTTCATCCTCGCCGTGTCGAACGTCGGCTACATCATCTTCAACTTCCTGAACCTCAATGCAGGTTGGATGCATCGCATCGACAGCGGGCACATCGAGCGCCCCTACCGGGCACCCTCGTGGCTGATCGCCGTCAACACGCTGCTGGCCTTCGTCAACCTCGCCTTCATGGGCGCGGGTGCCAAAGTCTGGGGGTTCACGAACGCACTCTGGATCGGATTTGCGTTCGCCGCGCTGATCATCCCGGTGTTCTACTACCGCCACTACGTCCAGGACGGCGGGCAGTTCCCCAAGGGTGCGCTCGCTGAGCTGGGCCTCAAGGGCCAGGATCTCGGTGAGCGCAAGGCTGGCATGCTGCCATATCTGACCTTGGTGGCCGGCATCGCCGTGGTGCTGATCACGAACTACCTGTTCCCGCTCTAAGCGCACGCACGACGAAAGGCAGCCGGCAGCTCCCTCGGGGGCCGCCGGCGCTGATATGTGATCATGGCAACTGAACCGCAGGCCGCAGTTGAAGCCCGCGCGAGTTGCACGTTGGGCACAAATGTTGCCTCCCGAGAAAACCGATTGCCTTTCGTGGGAGATTGTGCAGATTCCTATATATCCTCCTGAAGGAGTGGTTTCCTCCTTTGGAGAGGGTCGTGGGGACTGGAGGCCGGGTCGTCCGGCGCCTCGGGGGGCGAAAGCGGCTTCCAAACCATAGTGACGACCGCACCAAGTGCGGAATTGCCGACCTGTGTCAGCGGCCGGGGCGCCAAAGGTGCGCATAGGACAGGCGGTCAACAAGCTATGGGGTGGGAAACGCTATGGGCGATAATCTCAGTTCACTGAACGTGATTTTCACCGAATTCTACTATTGGGTGACGGTCGTTTTCATGTTTCTGATCCATGTCGGCTTCTGCATGTACGAGGTCGGCGTCAGCCGCCGCCGCAATCACATGCACACGCTGATGAAGAACACGATGGCGATCCCGCTCGTCACCGTCACGTTCTTCTTCTTCGGCTGGTGGATCTATTTCGCGTTTCCGAGCGGGTTCTACTGGTTCAATTTCGTTCCCGATGCCTTGCCCTACGATCCCAACAAGGTCGCGGCTCCCTGGAGCCCGCTGATGGCGCCGCATCTGTCGGGCGTGAACGCGACGGACACGGCCTATGGCATCACCGCAGCCGATGCATTGAACAGTCCCGCCACGTGGCACCGCCTCAACGGCGTGTTCTGGGCGGCCTTCCTCCTGTTCTCGATCACGACGGCTTCCATCATCTCCGGCGCCATCATCGAGCGCGTGCGCTCCGGCGCGTTCTGGCTGATCGCGGTTTTCGTCGGGTCGGTCACCTGGATCATCGATGCCGCGTGGGGCTGGAGCGCCACTGGCTGGATGGTCAAGTATCTCGGCTACCACGACGCCTATGCGTCTGGCGTGGTGCATGCAATCGCCGGCGGCTCGGCGCTGGCGGTGCTGATCGTGCTCGGACCTCGCATCGGCAAGTTCCGCGCCGACGGCACGCCGCGCGATATCCCGCCGCACAATCCCTGGCTGGTGACGATCGGCTTGTTCCTGATCTACACGGGCTTCTGGGGCTTCTATGCCGCCTGCAACATTCCGATGATCGCACCCGCGACGATCGCTGGAGAGATCACCGGCGTCACCTGGACGGCGACCAACATCTATCTCGCCCCAACGACGCTTTCGGCCATCACCTTCAACTTCCTGATGTCGCTCTCGGGCGGCATGATGGCCGGATACTTCATCTCCAAGGGTGATGCCTTCTGGACCTACAGCTGCGGCCTGTGCGGCATCATCGCTGCGTCCGCCGGCAACGATCTCTATCACCCGATCCAGGCCATGCTGATCGGCGCCGTCATTCCCTGCATCTGCTACAAGCTGCACTACTGGGTCGAGCGCGTCTTCAAGATCGACGACGCGGTCGGGGCGGTCGCGGTGCACGGCTATGGCGGCTTCTTGGGGGTCGTCGTCGCTGGCTTCATGTTGTGGGGTGCGCCGAGCTCGCCCTACGCGGGCTTCGCGACGATCTCGCCCTGGGGCAACTTCCTTGGCGCGGTGATCATGTTCTTCGTGCTGGGATTCATCCCGATGCTGATCCTGTCACTTATCCTCAAGATGTTCGGATTGCTGCGGGTGCCGCCCGAGATCGAGATCGCGGGTCTCGATATCGTGCAGAATGATGCCTACGATAGCGCCATCGCCGAGGTGAAAGCGGCCGAGCTGGCCGTGGCAGCAGCTACAGCCAACCGTTGAGCAAGGGAGACGGAAATCATGTCGACAATCGGTTTGACGAGCTGGGCAGTGGATCTGGCCAACGTCGGGGCGATCTACCCCTTCCAGGGCTCCGAGTTCATCCTCGCCATAGTGGGGATCGCGTTCTGGGTGGTCTGGCACATCTGGCAGATCGGCCACGAGAATTCCGAGCTCGGCAAGATGAAGGGCCTTGTCAACAGCGACAAGGCGAAGAAGGCGATCGACCGGTATTGATCGCGGCAATCGAGTGAGTCGAGCGGAGGGCTCGGGCAGGATATGCCTGGGTTCTCCGCTGACGTGTTTTCCTCCCTCGCCTTCGGATGATGGCTGCAAGTGCAGCGGGCCCTGCACGGAGGTGGAACCGCGCCAATGCTCTCGATCCTGGATGCCGATCGGCACGCGCGGCAGCGGCTCGAGCGATGGCGACAGGGCAGGCAAAAGTAGGCTGCGCTGGCTCGAGCACACATGCGAACTGGCCAGCGAGCGCGGACCCTGGAGTTGATAGTCTCAGCCCCGCCATGGATCTCCCGACCACGCTCTACGCCATCCTCTGCATCTTCCTCGCCGCGATCGTACGCGGGTTCTCGGGCTTTGGCTTTTCCCTCATCGCCATCACCGCGCTCTCGCTCGTCGTCGCCCCGGTCGAGGTGATCGCCTCCGTTTTTCTGATGGAGATCGTGGCGAGTCTGCATTTGCTGCCGGGCGTCTGGCGCCAGATCAGCTGGCGGCCGGTCGCGATCCTGCTTGCCGGCACGATGCTCGGCACCCCGGCCGGCGTCTGGCTGCTCGCTCATGTGCCCGAAGCGACCATGCGGATCGCGCTTGGCGTGCTCGTGCTGGCCGCCGTCGCTTTGCTCGCCCAGGGCTTTGCGTTGCAGCGCATGCCGGGCACCGCGGCAACGATTGCGACCGGAGCCGCGGCAGGGCTGCTCAACGGCGCCTTCGGCATCGGCGGTCCCCCACTCATCCTCTTCTTCTTCTCCTCGCCCGCCGGAGCCGCAGCCGGACGTGCCTCGCTGATCGCTCTGTTCCTTGGGGTCGACCTCGTCGGGCTTGCGGTGCAGGGCGGGGCGGCCATGATTTCGCTCGAGCATGTCTGGCGGGCGGCGCTGTTCCTGCCGGCCCTGCTTGCGGGGGTCGCGATCGGAGCGCGAGGCTTCCGCATGGTCGATCAGGCGAGCTTCCGCCGGGTCGTGCTGGCCATTCTCGCGCTGATGGCGATCGCGACTGCTGCTCAGGGCCTCCTCACCCTCTTGCCGGGGTGAGCGGGTCCGGCTACGCCCATCCCCATGACCCAAATCGCCGTCATCGATCGAAGCCGCACCAAAAACCTCGTTGCGGCCATTGCCTGCGTGACCGTGTTCGGGTTCGCGCTGGGAGAAATGTTTCCGCTGCTCTCCCTCATCATGGAGCGGCAGGGCGTGCGCGCCGACGTGATCGGGTACAATACCTCGATGGCTCCGGTCGGCATCCTGTTCGCCGGCTTCATCGTGCCCCCGCTAGTCGCGCGTTTCGGCGCGCGTGTGGTGGCGCTGGGAGCGGCGGCGCTGGCGGCTTTCATCGTGCTGCTCTATCCGTTGACGCCGATCTTCTGGGGCTGGTTTTTTCTCCGTTTCGCGCAAGGGATCGCGGTGTCGACCCTGTTCTCGGTCAGCGAAGCCTGGGTCATCCAGTTCGCCGAAGGTCCCTATCGCACGCGCATTCTGGGGCTCTATGCCAGCGTGCTGGCGCTGAGTTTTGGGCTCGGGCCGGGCGTGATCGC
>JANNSW010000378.1:0-6457 GCA_031403055.1 Hyphomicrobiaceae bacterium
TTCTGGAATGTGCTCGCCACGCTCGCGGCGGCTTGCAAGCACCAGCTCGATCGCGTCCCTGGCCATCGCCAAAGCCTCGGCCTCGGTGTCACCCTCGGTGACAACCTCAGGCAAGGCGGGCACGTGCACGATGTAGCCACCCTCTTCGGCTGGCTCGAGGATGATCGTAAAGGTGCGGGTCGTGGCCACGTGGATGCTCCTGTGCTCCATTGCCATCATGCTAGCACGCGTAAGGCAACCGAGCCAGACGGTGCTGAGGTCAGCATGGGCAATGCCCACCCTCCGACGCCGTTTCACCGCCCGCACCCTACCCCGGCCGCTCCATCCTGAACGCCGCATCCACCACCGCATACTCCATGTACCCCAGCCGCGCGATCGGGCGCATGGCGGCGGTGTCGACGAGACCGGCCTTGATGAAGCGCTCGTCGATGTGGATGCCGACCACCTCGCCGATCACCATCACGTATTCGCCCTTGCTCCCGCCCGGTCCCGGCAGCTCGATCAGCTTCCAGGTGCGGCATTCGAAGGCAACGGGGCTGGCGGCGACGCGTGGCGGCGCGACCAGGCGCGAGGGCGCCGTTTCGAGCCCGGCGAGCACGAACTCGTCGATCCCGGGCGCAACCCCCGCCGAGCTGGTGTTCATCTCCTCGCGCAGGTCCCAGGTGGCGAGCGAGCAGACGAATTCTCCAGTTGCTTCCGCATTCGTCAGGCTGTCCTTGCGGCCGGCGGAGGAGAACATCAGATAGGGCGGGCGCTCGGAAACCGCGTTGAAGAAGCTGTAGGGGGCGAGGTTCAGCACGCCGTCGGGCGATACCGTCGACACCCAGCCGATCGGGCGCGGCGCAACGAGCGCCTTGAATGGGTCGTGGCGCAGCCCATGATCGCGCTTCAGCGGCTCGTAGAACATCAGACGCCTCAAAACCGGGTGACGATCTGGGCGAGATTCGGGCGGTCCCGGTCGGGCGGCGTCAGCTTGGGCGTGCCGATGTGGATGAAGCCGGCGACCCGCTCGCCCGCGCCGAGCCCGAGCGCTCCGGCGACACCACGGCTGTAGCCGCACCACTCGGTGATCCAGTTGGTCGCGAAGCCGAGGGCGTTGGCTGCCAGGGTGAGGTTCTGGCAGCAGGCTCCCGCCGAGAGCAACTGCTCCCATTCGGGCGCGCCCGGGTTTTCCACCACCCGCGAGACCACTGTCACCACGACCGGCGCCCGCTGGAATCGGCCGCGCTCGACAGTCAGCCGCTCGGGGCTCGCCTCGCCGGGAGCCTCGTGGGCGAGAATGCTGGCAAGTCGCTCCCCCAGCCGGGCGCGCGCTTCCCCCTCGATCACGATGAAGCGCCAGGGCACGAGCTTCTTGTGGTCGGGCACACGGGCGGCCGCCGTCAGGATCAGCTCGAGCTGGGCGGCATCGGGGCCGGGCTCGCCGAGCTGCTGGGCCGCGACCGAGCGGCGCCGCAGCAACAGCTCCAGAGCCGGATGGCGGGCGCTTGTGCTCATGAGTGTTCCCCGATTGCCAATCGACTGTTCGCTAGTGGTCCAACGCATTCATTTGGTACCCGTCTTCCCGGACGCCGCCGTCGTGACGGCGGCGATCCGGGATCCAGGGGCCAATGGCAAGGCCGTGCCGCGGGACTTCTGGACCCCGGCTCGACCTTTGGTCGGCCGGGGAAGCGGGTACTTTTTGATTGTGCCGGAACACTTGCGGCAACCGGGACTCAAATGTCAAATTCGCTCCACTAGCGCACAAAGGCGGGCTATACAATCGCCGTCGGGAATCGCCTGAAACCGACAGCAGGGAGCGTGCCGCCATGATCCGTCCTCGCCAGATCGCTGCGCGCGCATGCTTGTTGCTGATCGCGGTGGCCGGAGCCGGAGGTCTTGCCCGCGCGGCTGAGTTGCCGCGGGCGATCATCGTCGTCGACGGCTCGGGATCGATGTGGACGGAGCTGGGCGATTCCGACCGGATCAAGACCATGAAATCGAGCCTCGCCAAGATCCTCCCGGACTATGCGGGGCGCATCGAGCTCGGGCTCGTTGCTTTCGGCCACCGCAAGAAGGGGAGCTGCGGCGACATCGAGCGCTTGTTGCCGCCGCGGTCGCTCGACCCGGCAGCCTTCGCCGCGAGCCTCGATCAGGTGAAACCGCGCGGCAAGGCGCCGATCGCGGCAACCCTGGCTGAAGCCACCGACATGCTGGCCGGGCCGCAAGGCAAGTCCTCCGGCGCGATCGTGCTGCTGATCGATGGGGCCGACAATTGCAAGCAGGACCCGTGCGAGCAAGCCGCTGCCCTGGCCAGCGCCCATCCCGAGCTTGCCATTCATGTGGTCGGCCTGTCGCCATCCAGCAACGACTTCAGGCAGATGCAGTGCGTCGCCGGCAATGCGCGTGGCACGGCGGTGAACGCGCGCTCGGGCGAGGAGCTCACGATGGCGCTCACCACGCTGCTCGACCGGATCGCGGTTCCCCCGACGCCGCCGGAGTCTGTTGCCGGTCCCTCGGCCATTCGGCTTTCCGCTCGCCTTGGCGCCAACGGCCCCCCGCTCAGCGAAGGGCTGGGCTGGCGCATTGCCACCCTCGATGCCAGCGGCAAGGCTGGCGAGGAGGTCTATGCCAGCGACGAGGCGGCTCCCCGGGTCGAGTTGCCGCCCGGGCGCTACGAGGTCGAGGCGACCGCGGGTCCCGCGGTCGCCCGCCAGACCTACGAGGTGAAGGAGCAAGGGACGACCGCCGCGGAGCTGGCGATCGATGCCGGCATCCTGTCAGTCCGCGCGCTCGCCAATAACGGCGTGAGCGAGCTGCAGAACGTCTATTTCACGCTCTCAAAGACCGACGCCACGGGCGCGACCACCGACAATGTCGCGATCGCCCGCGACGGCTTCCCGCGCCTGGTGTTGCGTCCGGGAACCTATCGCATCAGGGTCGAGCACGGGCTTGCGACGGTCGAGCGGTCGATCGTGCTCGAATCGGGCCGGGAGATCCGTGAGGATGTGGTGCTGCATGTCGGCCGGCTTGCGCTCGATGCCCGCTCGAGCGGGGATGGTGCCCCGATCGAGGAGGCCGTTTTCAGGATCACGGAGGACGATCCCGCCGCCCAGGGCGGCACCCGCGAGATCGCACGCTCCGCCGCGCGCAGTCCCGTTTTCACGCTGCCGGCCGGGCTCTATCACGTGCATGTGCGGCTCGGAGCTGCCGAGACGCGCCAGGATGTCCTCGTGCGGGCCGATCAGGAGACGCGCGAAACGCTGACTGTCACGACCGCGACGCTTTCGCTGACCTCGCGGCTGCAGGGCGCCGCCGAGCCGCTGCAGGAGCGCCTGAGCTACCGCATCGAGCGGCTCGATGCCGCCGAGGGAGCCAGCAAGGAGGTGCTCTCGACCAGCCGGCCGGCGCCAACCGTGCATCTGCCGGCCGGGCGCTATCTGGTGATGGCGCGCTATGGGACCGGCAATGCCCTCGAGCGTGTCGAGATCGAGCTTGCCGACGGACAGACTGCCAAGCTCGTGGTCGAGCACAAGGCCGGGATGCTGGCACTTTCCGCGCACGACGGGTCGGGCACGCCGCTGCGGCAGGTGTTCTGGGAGATCCTCGACGCGGAAGGCGAGCCGGTCTGGAGCACGATCGAGCAAAGCCCGCTCGTGCCCCTTTTGCCTGGCGACTACAAGCTCATTGCCGCCATCGGTACGAAGGAGGAATCGCGCGAATTCACTCTCGCGCCGGGCGAGAGCAAGAGCATCGGGATTTTGACAGAATGATAGCCGATGTCGTGGCCAGTCACCGACCGCGCGCGGTTCTGGCGGGGTTCGGATTGCCGACGAGTGAAAGAGGGGCGATGCGCTCGCGATTCCATTGGCTCTGGTGCGGACCGGCTCTGCTGCTCGTGCTCGCGGCGCTGGGGGCCGTCGTGCCCGCGCTCGGCGCGTCGCGCAGGACCGAGGTCGTGATCGTGCTCGACGCCTCCGTCGCCATGCAACAGCCGCTCGAGGCCGACACGCGCATGGTGGCAGCCTCCAACGCGGTTGCACGCACGCTCGAACGGTATGGCCGGCGCAATCGCATCGGCGTCATCGCATTCGGCCATCGCCGGCAGCGGACCTGCGACGATATCGAGATCATCAAGGCGGTCCGCGCGCCCGTCGACGAGACGATCGTGCGGATGATCGCGGAGCTGAAGCCCCAGGGGCCGGCGCCGATTGCGAAATCGATCGATTTTGCCTTGCGGGCCGTTTCTGGCAGCGAGGGGCCGGCACGCATCGTGCTGGTGACGGCGAGCCCGGACACCTGCGAAGCCGATCCTTGTGCCGTCGCAACGCTGCTGGCCGGAACGCGGGCGATCCGGATCGACGTGATCGCGATCGGCAGCGCCGAGCATTCCGCGTTCAAGCCGCTGAAGTGTGTCGCCAGGAAGACCGGTGGCACGTTTACCGGGATCGCGAGCGCCGTCGAGCTCGCCTCGGCGTTGAGCGTGGCCATCGTCGCCTCGCTAGCGGCGCCGTTGGAGGAGAAGGCAGTCCTCGAGAGCGATCCGGCAACACTGACCGGCGAAGTCTCGGCTGGCTGGACGACCGAAGCAGAGGGCGCGGGCACCCCGCAGGCCAGTGGCGACGTTGCAGCTGCCGCAACCGCTGCCTTCGGCGAGACCTCGCCCGAGGGCGAGGCTCTGGCCGAGTTCGCGGCCGGGCGCTCGACCTCATCGATCACGCTGACGGGGCTGCTCGCCGATCCCGGTCCGCAGCTGACCTCGGGCCTGGTCTGGCGCATCTACGATGGGATTGGCCCCAGTGACGCCGACCCGAAGCTGCTCGCGACCTATCGCCAGCCCCAGCCGGCGGTCGCGCTGCCCGCCGGCGAGTTCCTGGTCAACCTCGCCTACGGACGGGCCAATCTCACGCGCCGGATCAAGGTCGTCGATGGCGTGCCACTGGCCGAGCAGTTCGTGCTCAACGCTGGCGGACTGCGATTGTCGGCAAAGCATGTGGGCGGGAGCGATATTCCAGCGCAGTCCGTGACCTTCGATGTCTATGCCGACGAGCGCGACCGGCGCGGCGATCGCATCCTGATCCTGCGTGGCGCCCGGGCCGGCATCGTCATCCGCCTCAACGCCGGCATCTACCACCTCGTCAGCACCTATGGCGATGTCAATGCCGCGGTTGCAGCCGACATCTCGGTCGAAGCCGGCAAGCTGACGGAGGTCGTGGTCGAGCACACCGGTACACCGGTCTCGTTGCGCCTGGTGCTGCAGCGGGGCGGCGAAGCGCTCGCCGATGTCACGTGGCGCATCTATACGCCCGAAGGCGAGATCGTCAACGAGAGCGCGGGCGCGCTCCCGACCCACGTGCTGGCGCCTGGCCGCTATCTGGTCGAGGCGAGCCGGGGGGGCGAGCGCTATGGCGAGCCCTTGCTGCTGGAGCCCGGTCTGGCCAAGCAGCTCGAGATCGTGGTGCCGAGGTAGCTGGTAGCGACGCGTTTCGACCCGCCCGAGTCGGCAGGCCTAGAGCATCGTCGCCTAGAGCATCGTCGTGTTGTCGTGCCGGGTCGGGCCGTCGCCGTCCGCGGGGCCGAGGCGCCGCAGCATGCGCATGCGGGCGAGCCGGCCGACCGAGGCGGCCTTGCGCCGTGCCACACGGCCGACACCCCTCGCCTTCCAGCGGGCGAGGCGGCCGACGCCACGGGCCTTGCGTTTCACCCGGCCGAGTCGGGAGCGTTTGCGCTCGGGGTCGGGCTTGGCGAGCGCGTGCACCATGGCGTGCAGCTCCTCGGTCAACGCCTTGCGGTCCCTGCCCGCCGCAAGCTGATCGAAGGGCACCAGATCGCCGATCCGCACCGTCACCGATCCGCCGGCGAACTTGCGGAATTCCGACACCAGCAGCGACAGCCGCAGCGTCAGGCTGAGCCTGCTCGCGATCTGGAACAGCGGACCGTTCTGGCCCTCGAAATAGACCGGCAGGACGGACGCCTTCGCCGACTGGATGAGCTTGGCGGTGAAGAGCTTCCAGGGCAGGTCGACGGCTTTGCCGAAAGGCGATTTCGCGGTCGCGACGCCGCCAGCTGGAAACACGATGATGGTGGTGCCGGCCGCGATCAGCCGCAACGCCTCTTTGCGCGTCGCGAGGTTCATGGCCATCGCCTCGCGCGTCTCCTCGAAATCGATCGGCAGCGAGTAGGGGCGGATCTCGGGGATGCGCAGCAGCTGGTTGTTGATCAGCACCTTGAACGGACGCCCCAGCTCCTCGGCGAGCGCCAGGATCGAGATGCCGTCACCGATGCCGAACGGGTGGTTGGCGATGATGACGAGCGGCGTATCGGATGCGAGCGGGGGCGGCCACTGGCGGGCATCGACATCGAGCGTGCAGTCGATCAGGTCGAGCATGTCGCCAAACACGCGTGCGCTCTTGGGCACGATGTGCTTGCGCCAATAGGTGTAGAGGGGGAGGAAGCGCTTCCTCCCCGACCGCCCCAC
>JANNSW010000379.1:0-8639 GCA_031403055.1 Hyphomicrobiaceae bacterium
CCGTGGCCGGGCGACCGCGCGGAGCGCCCCTACAGAGCCCGGCCGTCCGCCGGGCGAAGCCCAGCATTTCCCGTCTTCCCGGACGCGCTGCAAGCGCGATCCGGGACCCAGGAATCCCAACCTCCGCCTCGCCACCCAGCCCCTGGGCCCCGTATGGGGCTTCGCCCTTCCGTGGAAACGGGGTTTGTTGCTCCGTCTTCCCGGCCTCGCGAAGCGAGAGCCGGGACCCAGGAATCCCAACCTCCGTCTCGCCACCCGACTCCTGGACTCCGGCCGCTGGCGGGGAGACGGGTTGCTCAGATCCCGATCTCGTCCCACAGGTCGCGCCATTGCGGGTTCACGGCCTCGACCAGCGCGAGCTTCCACGTCCGCCGCCACCTCTTGATTCGCGCCTCCCGCTCGAGCGCGCTCTGCCGCTCGCCGTGCTCCTCGAACCAGACGAGACGGGTGACGCCGTACTTGCGGGTGAACGCCGAGCCTACGCCCTCGCGATGCTGCCAGACGCGTTTTGAGAGATCATCGGTCGAGCCGGTGTAGAAAGTGCCGTTGCGCCTGCTCGCGAGGATGTAGACCCAGAAACTCATGTCCCTCCCCCCGTCTTCCCGGCCCCGCGAAGGCCTCTCAACCCGCCTTCCCGGCCTCGCGAAGCGCGATCCGGGACCCAGGAATCCCAACCTCCGCCTCGCCACCCAGCCCCTGGGCCCCGGATCGGGCTTCGCCCGTCCGGGGAAACGGGTGGAGGGGCCCTAATTCTTGAACCGCGCCATCCGGTTCCGGCTGATCTCGACGTCCCTCTGCCACTCGGCGTTGGCCGGATCCATCCGAGCGAGCAATTCGGCGATCTCGAGGTCCTTCTCGTAGTGCGGCATGGCCTCGTCGAGCCTCCCCATGGACTCGAGGATTCGACCGATCTTGTCATGCGACACGCTCAGGTCGCGCTGCCAGCCCGCGTTGCCCTTGTCGGCGTCGGCGAGGCGCTGGCGGATCGCGAGGCCCGCCTCGTAGCTCTGCAAGGCCTCGGGCAGATTGCCTTGGGCGACCTGGACGTTTCCGATCTTGTTGAACGAAACCGACAGATTGCGCTGCCAGCGAGCATTGGCGGGGTCCGCCTTCGCGAGGCGATCCCTGATTGCGAGCGCCGAACGGTAGTTATCCTGTGCCGCTTTGCTATTTCCTTGAGCAATCAGTACATCAGCTACCCTGTCCAGCGCGAGGCTGACGGCATTCTGCTTGTCGAGACTTGCGGGGTCCAAACTTGCAACATGGCGCGATACGTCTAATGATGATTGGTAGGCCGATAGCGCTTCTGGAAGATGGCCTTGCGCTTCGAAAATCCCACCCATCTGACGGTGCGCTTCGGCCAAATCTGCTTGCCATTGCTCGTCAGTCGTCGCCTTGGTTGATTCCTGAACTGCGATCTGGAGGGCTGTCTGCTCATGCTCCAGGGCTGCGGTGAGATTCCCGCGGTCAACGGATAGCTCTCCTAGTCGTAGGTGTGCCCGAAAAACACCTCGCTGATCAGCAAGCGTCGTGGCTACCTCGATGAGTCGCACCAGCGATCGCTCGGCGTCTGCAAGTTTACCGGAACGCAAGCTCAGTAGGCCATGCCAGTATAGTGCTTCCCGGTCATCTCCGTCGAACTCGAGCGCCTTGGCGTAGGCCTCCCGCGCCCGCTTGGGATCGCCGAGGCCCGCAATGGCTCCCAGGGTGCGATAGGCTGCCGCCGCCTCCATGCGGTTGCTGTCGAGCTGCGCGGCGCGCGCTTCCGCGACCGCTCTCAATAGTGGCTCGGCCTCCGCCGGCTTGCCTTCCTACAAGAGCGCTAGCGCTTGCGCGTAGCGGGTATCGGACTTGGCGCCATTGGCGATCGCTGTAATCGCCGCCGTCAGGTTCTGCTCAGCCTCCGGTGTGGCAGCCTGTGCCGTGCCAAGCGGGCTCAGCTTTGCAACGAGGTCGGCGACCTCGGTGAGAATTTCTTGCTTTTCGGCAAGTAATTGCTCGGCTTGATGGGAGCGCCACGCGAAGAACCCTCCCCCCGCCACGACCGTGAGGAACACACCGGCAATCGCCATGCGGATGCGGCTCTGCTGCCGCCGCGCCCGCTCGGCTCGGCGAAAAATGTCGTCGGCGGAAAGGCCCGTGAGGCCGGCGATGACCTTGGCGAGGCCGAGGGCCTTGCCGTCGGCGGACTCCCGCAGGTCGGGGCCGAGCAGGGTGATCTCGCGGTCGGTGACCTGGCCGTCGGCGTCGAGGGCGAAGCGCAGCGCCGGGGGAAAATTCTCAGGCGCCCTCCCCTCGACGATGACCGGGATGACGGGGCGGCCGGGGTGGCGGGAGCGGAAGAGGCGCACCTCCTCGTTGACGGCGGGGCGTCCGGCGGCGATCGTCGAGCACAGCACGATCAGCGCCGCCGACTGGTCGAGCGCGGCAATCGTCGCCTCGCCGAGCGTATGCCCGCCCGTGAACTCCTCCCGGTCTTTGAAGATGGGGCGGAGCGACTTGCCCACGCCCGGCCGGGCGGAGAGGTCCTTGTCGATCCGGAAGCCCTCGAGGCTCCGGTGCAGCCAGCGCGCCCAGGCCGCATCCTTGTGGGCATAGGAGAGGAACGCGCGAAACTTCAGGTCGGCCATGGCAACCCCCGGGAGTGCCTGCATCCACGAGGCGGAACGATAGGGCACGCCGGGATTTGCGGCTAGTCCGCGAAGTTCTCCAGCAGTCCCGTCAGGCTCACGACCGACGCCTTTGCCTCCTCGCCGCGTCCATCCGCGCGAACGCTGATCAGCGCCGTCGTGGAATCGCCGGTGTCGACATAGGGTGAGCCTGCTCAGTGCCGGCACCATGGAGGAGATCCCAGTCCTCGCGCCGCCAGCGGTCGCCTGCCGACACGTGACCGTGATAGGCTGCCCGGCCGATGAGCCCGTTGCCGGGAGGCGTCCATGCCAGCTGCCGTGCCGCTCAAGTTCCATGCCTTCCTGTCCTACAGCCATGCCGACACGGCTTGGGCCAAATGGCTGCATGGCCGCATCGAGAGTTTTGCTCTCGATCCCGATATCGTCGGCCTCGCGACGACGATGGGGCAGATCCCGGCCCGGCTGCGACCGGTCTTCCGCGACCGCGACGAATTTTCCGCCGGCGAGACCCTGGCCGCCCAGACGCTCACGGCGCTCGACGCTTCCGCGGCGTTCATTCTCCTCTGCTCCCCCGCCTCGGCTCGCAGCCGGTATGTGAGTGAGGAGGTGCGTCTCTTTCGCGAGCGGCACGCCGGGCGGCCTTTGATTCCCGTGATCGTCGACGGCATGCCCGGGCATCCCGAGCGCGAGTGCTTCCCGCCAGCCCTGCTGGCCGGCCGGGGTACGAGCGGTCTCCTTGCCGCGGACCTGCGCGAGAGTGGCGATGGCAGGGAGCTGGCGGTTGCCAAGGTCGTTGCGCGGTTGATTGGCCTTGGCACCGATCAGGTCTTCCGTCGCGCGCAGCGTAGCAGCGTCAACGTCAACGGCGTTGGATCGCGGGCCTGACCACTGTGGCGGTGGCCCTCGCCGGCCTCACCGTCTGGGCCGAGGCCAACCGGCGCGAGGCGGTCATTCAGCGCGAGGCGGCCGAGCGCAACTTCGCCGTCGCCAAGCAGGGCGCCGACGCTCTCATTTTCGATATCGCCCAGGCGCTGCGCTTCCAGGAGGGGATGCGCACCGAGACCGTGCGCAAGATCCTCGGCAGCGCCGAGCAGGTGATCGGCAAGCTGGTCGCAAGCTCGCGCGACAATCGCGAGCTCCAGCGCAGCCAGACGGCGATGCTGACCGAGTTCTCCACCACCTATGCGGCCCAAGGCGATACCGCCAGCCAGGAGGCAGCGGCGCAGCGTGCCGTCGACATCGCCCAGCGTGTCCTTGCCGAGGCACCCGGCGATCCGCTCTGGCAGAGCAGCCTCGCCATCGCCTTGAGCAAGCTCGGGGAGGCCTTCGACGCTGAAGCCAAGCTCGACGAGGCCGAGCGCGTCCACCGGCAGAGCCACGCCCTGATCGCGAAGTTGGTCGAGGCCGAGCCGGACGAGCCGGAGTGGCAGCATCTGCTGGCGATCGCTCACGACAAGATCGGCAACATCCAGCAGCTCCGGGGTGATCTGCCCGGCGCACTGCAAAGTCACCGCAAGACCCTCGAAATCCTCGCGCGCATCGCCACCGCGGCACCTGGCAACGCCCAATGGCAACATGATCTGGCGTCGGCCAACGAGCGGATCGGCAATGTGCTGGCCCTCCAGGGTGAGGTCGAGGCCGGACTCGCGAGCCTCGAATCGAGCCGGGACATTCTCGATCGATTGGCTCGGGCGGAGCCGGGCAACATCTGGTGGCAGCGCGATCTCGCCGCCGCACACCAGCGGGTCGGCAGCCTGTCGACCTCGCTCGGCAGGCTTGCCGAAGCCGGTGCGAGCTACGAGCGCAGCCGCCTGATCGTTACGCGCCTCGCATCATCGGATCCCGGCAGCGCCTGGTGGCAGCGCGATCTCGCTTCGGTCGAGGAGACCATCGGCGACAACCTGAAGGCGCGGGGCCAGCTGACCGAGGCGCTCGCGCGCTACTCCGCAAGCCATGTCATCAGGGCGCGCCTTGCCACGGCCGACCCGGCAAACTTGCAAATTCTCCGGGCGCTCTCGATCGCCGATGAAAAGCTCGGCGCCATCTACGAGCTCCAAGGTGACAGGCACAGGGCATTGACCCAATATCGGGCGAGCCTCGAGCGATTGATCGCCCTGCGCGATCGTGATCCGGGCAATGCCCAGCTCCAGCGCGATGCCTCCAACACGTCGAGCCTGATCGGCGATGTCGAGCTCGCCGACGGTCACATCGCCGAGGCGCTGGCAAGCTTCGAGGCGAGCCACGCCATCTCCGAGCGTCTCGTGGCGGGCGATCCCAGCAACATCGAGTGGCAACGCTCGCTGGCGGTCGATGACGAGAAGCTCGGCAAGGTGAAGGAAGCCCAGAGCGATCTCGAAGGCGCACTCCGGCTCTATCGCGCCAGCCTCGATCGCATGGTTCCCTTCCGCGATCGCGAGCCTTCGAATGCCGAGCTGCAGCGCTTCACGGCCAAGACCCTGCTGAGCATCGGGCTGCTTCAGGACACCATGGGTAGGCTCGATGCGGCGCTCGCGACCCAGCAGCAGGTGCTCACGATCCTGCAGCGCCTCGCCGCGGCCGACCGGGACAACGCCGAGCAGCAGGCCGAGCTTGCCGGCGCCCATGGCGCGGCCGCGGTCCTTCTCGTCAAGATGGGTCGCTCCGCTGAAGCGCGCGCGCGGTTCCAGCAAGCCCGTGATCTGATCGCGCCGCTCAGCCAGCGCGCGCCCGGCAATGCCAAATGGCGCAACCTGTTGGCGCAGTTCGACCAGATCCTGGGATTGCTGCCCCCCTGACCGATGGCCCGCGCTACCGCCGCCCGAGCAACCGCTCGATGTCGGCGAGCGCGCCCTTGGCGGGCGCTGATGTCCCGTGCCGCCGTTAGCTTCGCCCGCGCTGTGACCCCTGACGGCCCAACTGGACGAGGTTTACCTTGCCCAAGTCGTCCTCTTGCGCGATATTCAGCATCAAGAAATCGGTCATCCGGTGGATGACGGTTTAGGGGAACGGGAGCAAACAATGGGCGTGAAGACAAGCCTCGCGACGGTGACAGCGATTGCGTTGGCTCCTGCTACCATTTTGGCGCTTCCAGCCCTCGCTGAGTGCGAAGAGGGTGAAACGGTAACCATCACGGAAACTATTGCAGACGTGCGTTTGAGTGGATTAGAGGACACATACATTGAGCTAGTCGAAAAAGATGATTGGTGTAGTTTCGAATACATATTTTTCCCCAAAGGCGCACATGTCCCGGATACCTGCCGGAAGGGAAAATTGGTAACGGCTACAGGAACTAAGGAGGAAGGTGCGGTCACTTACGGGCTCGTCGATGTGCAGTCCATCAGCTGCAAGTAGAGATGGTTCAGCTTGTTCGGACAGGATTTTCGCTTGGATAAGTGGATCGTCTGCTGGGGGTAGGCCGCCGCGCGGCTTCCCAAGCTCCCCTACCAGCGTTTCTCAGCCCCTGGACACCCCCCCGGTTTGAGACGGTCTCTACCGTGGCCTGGCGTACAAACCTTGAGGTGACCCCAATAATGCACTGAGGCCTACACGAAAGTGCTCTGAGTGTACGGCATCAGCAACAAGGACAGAACGCGCCTCCCCGACGACCGGGCCCTTCAGTGCGGTGTAGCGTCGGTGGCCTATGGCTTTAGCCGTTTTAATTCGGCGACAGCCGCCGTGTGTTCAATGAAGTTCTTCGGGCAGGTCTCGACGGCAACCTTGAGCGCCGTCTCGGCATCCGCCGCATTGCCCTTCAGAACGTGCCATTGCCCGATGTAGAGCTGCGCCTCGCAGTGGTGGTCTGGCTTGACCGCTGCATCGAGGGTTGCAACCGGCAAGCGCTTGCCGAGGTAAAGCTCGGTAACGGCGTAGGGCCATTCCTTGGTCTTCACGCGACCAGCATTGGCTTCCAACTCGGCCTCCGCCGCCTCGCCGGCGCGGGTCCGGGCCAGATAACGAAACAGCATGGCGTAGACATCGTCCTCTAATTCCACGGCGCGCAACAGATCCGAGGCCGATCCCTTGAATTCGCCTTTGCAGTACTCGACTACACCAAGGGACGTAGCATAGAAGGAATTCTTCGGATCGAGTTCGATGGCCTTGCTGTGGTCGGCGATGGCGCGGTCGTAGTCGCCTTTGGCCTCGTAGGCGTCAGCGCGCATTAAGTAGCCACTGTGGTCTTTCGGGTTCTTCCGGATCACTTTGTCGCAAGCCTTGATGGCTGCATCACCGCTCAGCTTTTCACAGTCCTGCCTTGCACCGGCCCACGCGGCCGATGTGGTAATCCAGAGCAAGAACCACGCGATCACGAGTTTAGGCATGAAAAACCCCAACAATCGCATTTGGCTGAACACTGTGCCAGTTGCTCTCAGCCCACAGAGGCTGTCAAGAGTTTTTGTAACCACGCATCTAAGCAGAGTTCGCCAAAGTGGTCTTCCCGGTTTGGCGATAAAACTCTGCGAAAACAAAGACGGAACACTAGGCGGCGTCGCATCCCAGCCCACGCTATCGCCGCCCGAACAACCGCTCGATGTCCGTGAGCTTCAACTCCACGTAGGTCGGGCGGCCGTGGTTGCATTGGCCGGAATGGGGCGTCGCCTCCATCTCGCGCAACAGCGCGTTCATCTCGGGCGCCGTCAACCGCCGGCCCGAGCGCACGCTGCCGTGACAGGCCATGCGCGAGGCAACCGCCTGCAGCCGGTCGCGCAGTGTGGATGCTCCGCTGTCCGAGCCGATCTCGTCGGCGAGGTCGCGCACCAATCCCTTGATGTCGACTTGGCCCAGCATCGCCGGCGTCGCCTGCACGGCGATCGCGCGCGGCCCGAACCGCTCGAGCTCGAGCCCGAGCTCGGCGAGCTCCCCCGACCGCTCGGCGAGGCGCTCGGCGTCGTCCTCGCTCAGCTCGACGATTTCCGGAATGAGCAACCCCTGCCGCACGACCCCGCCACTCGCCAGCGCCGTCTTCAAACGCTCGTAGACGAGCCGCTCGTGCGCGGCGTGCTGGTCGACGATCACCACCGCGTCCTCGGTCTGCGCCAGGATGTAGTTCTCGTGCAGTTGCGCGCGGGCGGCGCCGAGCGGCATCGCCAGCAGCTCGGGTGATGGCGGCTCGGCATCGGGCGCGGCATTGGCACTCGGCTGCGACATGCCTTCGAGCGGGGCCTGCGCGCTCTCGCCGAATCCCCGTGGCAAAGTGCTGGAGCGTTGCGGCGCCATTGGCCACCCGCCTCCGCCGGGCCGCGCGGCGGCAAAGACCCCGCTGGCCCCCGAGGCGGTTGCGCGGTGTCCCGCTCGCCCGAGCGCGTCGCGCAGTGCCCCGATGATCAATCCCCGCACCAGGCCGGCATCGCGGAAGCGGACCTCGGCCTTGGCCGGGTGCACGTTGACATCGACCTCGCCGGTCGCAAGATCGACGAAGAGCGCGAGCAGCGGGTGGCGTCCAGCCGGCAGGAAATCGCCATAGGCTGCCCGCACCGCACCGGCCAGCACGCGGTCCTTGACCGGGCGGCCATTGACGAACAGCAGCTGCAGCTCCTGCGTCGCCCGGTGCAATGTCGGCAGCCCGGCAAATCCGCTGATCCTGACGCCGTCGCGCGCGACACCAACCTGGAGCGCGTCGTCGAGGAACTCCGCTCCCATGATCCGGCCGAGCCGCTTCAGCACGCCCGCGCTGCCCTGCTCCTGGCGCTCGAGCCTCAGGCCCGCGCGCTCGCCCGTCTGCAGGCTGAAGGCGACCTCCGGGTGCGCCATCGCCAGCCGCTTGACGACCTCCCCGATCGCCATGTTCTCCGCCCGCTCGGATTTCATGAACTTGAGACGCGCGGGCGTCGCCGAGAACAGGTCGCGCACCTCGACCACGGTGCCGCGATTGGCGGCGGCGGGCCGCACCCGATGCTTGACGCCGCGGTCGACGACGATCTCGCAGCCGGCGCCGCCCTCGGTCTTGCTGCGCAGGGTCAAATGGGCGATCGAGCCGATCGAGGGCAATGCCTCGCCCCGGAAGCCGAGCGTGCGGATGTCGAGCAGGTCCTC
>JANNSW010000380.1:0-15541 GCA_031403055.1 Hyphomicrobiaceae bacterium
CCAACACCGCGCCGGGGATTTGCGTGGCCGGGCTCACGCGCGCTTCGGCAGCCCGGCATGCACCTGGTCGAGGGTGCGCCGCAGGATCGTGAACAGCTCCTCGATCTGGGGCTCGGTGATGATGAAGGGCGGCGCCAGCACCACGGCCTGGCCGAGCGGCCGGCAGATCAGCCCGTTCTTCAGCGCTTGGCGCGCGATCCGCTCGCTGACGTCGAAGCTGCCGGGATAGGCCTGCTTGGTCTGCTTGTCCGCGACCATCTCCAACGCGCCCATCAAGCCGACACCGCGCGCCTCGCCCACCATCGGATGGCTCGCCATCGCGGCGAGCCGCTGCTGGAAGGCGGGCGCGACCTTCTTGACGTTGGCAAAGGCTCCCCCCTCGATCTCGTCGAGCGCGGCCATCGCAATCGCGCAACCGACCGGATGGGCGCCGGTCGTGAAGCCGTGCGGCATCTCCTCGATCTTGGCGACGGCCTTTTCCAGTCGCTCGGTCATGGCGTTGGAGAGGATGATGGCGCCCATCGGGAAGAAGCCTGCCGTGATCACCTTGGAGGCAACGACGATGTCGGGCTCGATGCCGTATTTGAGCGAGCCCCAGAACTCGCCGGTGCGCCCGAAGCCGCAGATCACCTCGTCGGCAATCAATGGAATGCCGTACTTGCGCAGCACCGGCTGGATCGCCTGGAAATAGCCCTTGGGCGGGGGAATGACGCCACCTGCCCCCATCACCGGCTCGGCAATGTAGCCGGCGAAGAGCTCGGGGCCGGTGTTGCGGATCGTCTGCTCGAGCTCCAGGCCGAGGCGCGCGGAGAAGGCCTCCTCGCTCTCCCCAGGCAGGCCTTCGCGCCAATGATGCGGGCAGGTCAGAAACCGCACCTCCGGCAGCGGCAGCCCCGACGCCGACTTCACGTAGTCCTTGCCGGTCAGGCTCGACGTCATGATGGTCATGCCGTGATAGCCGCCTCTGCGCGACAGCATCAGCCGGCGATGGGGCTTGCCTTCGGATTCGGCGAGGATCCACAGCAGCTTGACGACGCTGTCGTTGGCTTCCGACCCGGAATTCGCATAGAAAACGCGGTTGGCCTGCATCGGCGCGAGCTTGACGAGGCGCTCGGACAGGTCGAGCGCGGCCTGCCCGACACGGCCGAAGAAGGCATGGTAGGCCGGCAGCTTGGCATAGGCGCGCTGGGCAGCCTCGATCAGCTTCTTGTTGTCGAAGCCGAGCACCACGTTCCACAGACCGGAATTGCCCTCCAGATAGCGCTTGCCCTGGTCGTCGACGATGTAGATGCCATCGCCGCGCTCGATCACGACGGGCCCCGATTCCTCGAGCGTGGGGATGTGCGAGAACGGATGCATGAAGGCGCTCGGATAGTTGCGTTTGCTCATGGCAGTCTCCGACTTGAAACGGGATGCGCGATTCCCCGATCGTGGCACAAGACGCGAGCGTTTGGCACCGTGGAGATGTGGGGCTACGCTTGCCGCCAATGAAGGGAAAGCTCGTAGGCCGGACTGAGCCTTGGCGAAGTCCGACGCGGCCCGGCATGCCATGTCGGACATCGGCCGGCGAACGGCCGACCTCAGTCCGACCTACGGATCGGTGCGTTCGCACTCCCGCCTGGCCAACAATCGCGCTAGGTTGGCAATCGGGTTGCGGCAGGTAGCAGCGAGGAGGACGCGATGCTGAAGGGTCAGATGATGGAGCGTCCGCTGTTGATCGCGGATATCATCACCTACGCCTCCGATGTGTTCGGGGCCGCGGGTATCGTCTCGAACACGGTCGAGGGCGGCATCCATCGCGAGAGCTATCGCGAGGCGGCAGGGCGGATCGCCCAACTCGGGCATGCGCTCGTCGAGATGGGCGTTCGACCCGGCGACCGGGTAGCGACGCTGGCCTGGAATGGCTACCGGCATTTCGAGCTCTATTATGCGATCTCCGGCATCGGTGCCGTCTGTCACACCATCAATCCGCGGCTCTTTCCCGAGCAGATCGCCTACATCGTCGGCCACGCTGGCGACAGGTTGCTGTTCAGCGACCTGACCTTCATCCCCCTCATCGAGAAGCTGCGGCCGAATCTGCCGGCGGGTCTCGGCGTGATCGCCATGACGGATGAGGCGCACATGCCGGCGTCAGTGGCGCTGCCGGGGCTCGGCTGCTACGAGGCGATGATCGCGGGCAAGCCGACGAGCTTCGATTGGCCCGAGCTCGACGAGCGCACCGCGGCCGGGCTCTGCTACACCTCGGGTACCACCGGCGAGCCCAAGGGCGCACTCTACTCGCACCGCTCCAACGTGCTGCACGCGCTCGTCGCCGCAACCGGCAACCGCAGCTCGTTTGGCTCCGACCGCCGCATTCTGCCGGTGGTGCCGCTGTTCCATGTCAATGCCTGGGGTCTGCCCTACGCCGCGCCGATGACGGGCACGAGCCTCGTCATGCCTGGTGCCAAGCTCGACGGCAAAGCCGTGTTCGAGCTGATGGATGGCGAAGGGGTCCATTCGGGTTGGGGCGTGCCGACGGTCTGGCAGATGCTGATCGGGGAGATGCAGGCGCGTGGGCGGGCGCCCGCCGGGCTGCAACAGGTGATCATCGGTGGCTCGGCGCCATCGCTCGCCATGATCACCACCTTCGAGCACGATTTCGGCGTCGAGGTGATCCAGGGCTGGGGCATGACCGAGATGAGCCCGATCGGCACCACCTCGATGCTGCAGCCCGCCGAGCAGGCGCTGCCGCTCGAGGAGCGCCTCAAACTGAAGGCGAAGGCCGGACGGCGGCTGTTCGGCGTCGAGATGAAGATCGTGGGACCAGAGGGGACGCGGCTGCCCCATGACGGCAAGGCGGCTGGCGATCTTTTTGTGCGCGGCAACACCATCTCGTCGGGCTACTTTGCCAACGCGGCTGCTTCCGCCGAGGCGCTCGATGCGGAAGGCTGGTTCAAGACCGGCGATGTTGCCACGATCGACGCGGCCGGCATCATGACCATCACCGACCGCTCCAAGGACCTGATCAAGTCCGGTGGCGAGTGGATCAGCTCGATCGACGTGGAGAATGCAGCGGCCGGTTGCCCAGGCGTGGGCACCTGCGCGGTGATCGGCGTGCCGCACCCGAAATGGGGCGAGCGGCCGTTGTTGGTGGTGGTGGCGAAGCCGGGCGAGGCGCCGCGGCGGGAGGAGATTTTGGGGTTCCTGGCGCAGCGGATCGCCAAGTGGCAGATCCCCGACGACGTGGTGCTGGTGGAAGCGCTTCCCATGACCGCGACGGGCAAAGTGTCGAAGAAGGACCTGCGGGAGCGCTTCAAGGCGCACGTGCTGCCGGAGGTGGCGGGAGGGGGGGCTCAAACGTAGGTTGGGTCGAGCAGGCTGCGCGACCCAACAGGAAGAAGCGCGAAGCTCCATGGATTTCTCTGCCTGACCGCACGATCGCAGAAGAGATATGTGCGCTTCGCGCAATCCTCGCTGTCGGGTCACGCCGCGGCAGAGCCGCTTGCCCGACCCGACCCACTTTGCCCTGCACCCGAAAACCGCCTATGGATGCGGCGAGCCTGGCGCTGGTGGTGGTCGCCGGCAAAGCACAGAGGTCCCAGTCATGTCAGCCGCGATGTATGAAGCTACCGTCCCCGTGCTCACGCACATGCTCACCGCGCTTGCCAAGATCCTCGACAAGGCGGCAGCGCACGCCGAAGCCAAGAAGATCGATCCGCTGGTGCTGACGGGCGCGCGGCTCTATCCCGACATGTTCGCGCTCGCCCGCCAGGTGCAGCTCGCGACCGACTTCGCCAAGGGCGCTGGCGCCAGGCTCGCCGGGATCGAGGTGCCGAAATACGAGGACACCGAGAAGACGATCTCCGAGTTGAAGGCGCGCATCGACAAGACCGTCGCATTTCTCGCGGGCTTGAAGCCCCAGCAGTTCGAGGGGGCGGCAGGCCGTGACATCGTCATCACCGGCGGCGGCAACAAATACGAGTTCAAGGGCAAGGACTTCCTCGCGCGCTGGGCACTGCCGCACTTCTATTTCCATCTGACGACCGCCTACAACATCCTGCGCCACAACGGCGTCGAGATCGGCAAGGGCGATTTCATGGGCCGGAGCTGACCAGCCCAGCAGGTCGGATCGAGGCACGCATGACGAAGGCGCTCGATATGCCGGCAAAGGACAGGGCGGCGCGCGGGACCACGGTCCCGGCGGCTGTCAGTCTCGTCGCGCGCCTGAAGCGGCTGGCCGCGCTGGAGCAGGCCGGATCGAGCCAGGCGATTGCCGCCGACCTGACAGAGCCGTTCCCGGAGGCAGGGCGCGAGGAGGCGATCTCGCCGTTCGAGCTGACCGCACGCGAGTTGGAGCGGGCGAGCAGGGCGCTCGCCACGATCCAGCCAACTTGGCTCGGCGCCTATGCCGCGAGCGCGGCGCTCGCAGCCGGGCAAAAGCGGACGCGGCGATTCTGGCTCAGCCGGCTGCTGGCCGCGGGCACGGTCGCCATCGCCCTCGCCGGTCTGGCCGAAGCCCTGCAAAGCGTGCCGGCGGCCGAGCGGATGCGCAGGCTGCGCACCGTGCTCGAAGACCTGGCGGACGCCAAGGGACCGCTCGCCGGGCAGCCGGTGGGCGAGTTGGCGCCGGCGCTCGACCGGCTCTACCGGGCGATCGAGCCGGCCCGCACACCTCGCCAATTCGCGCTGAAAGCATTGCCGTTCGTTGCCTTGATGCGCACGGCGCTGCCGGAGCTGGCGCCGCGGCTGCAACTCGCAGCAGCCGAGCAGCCGGTCGCGCGGCTCGCGCCACTGCTCGGCGATCCGGTAGCGCGCCTGCTCGATCAACCCCATTGGGGGCGGCTCGCCGAGGTGGCCGACGCACTGCTGTGGCAGGCGGTGTTGCGCCATCTGGCACCCGCAACCGGCAATGCGCCGCGTGCCGGCACGGACGAGGACGCGCTCTATGTGCTCGACCGGGCGGCGGCGCGGGTGTTTCAGGTCGAGTTGTCGACCCGGCGCACTTTCAGCGGGGATGCCGCACCCCACGAGCGCGTGCTGAAGACACTCGAAGCCGCCGACCCGGCGCTCGCGAGGCTCTATCGCTCGGCTGCCGGGCGCCAGCGCCTGCTGCTGCAGACGATTCGCAATCTGGCGAGCCGACGCGGGCTCGAAGCCGAAGGGGCGGAAGGCGACGTCGTTGCTTTCGACGCCGCGCGCCACACCCTCGTCGACACAGGGCAGCATGTGCCCGCGCGCGTCCGCCTGCTCGATCCCCCGATCACGAGGGAGTACCAGCCCGGCCGGCGCGAGCTGTTGCAGAAGGGCGAGGTCGAGCCGGTGGAAGATGGCGATTAGCCGGTGATCCTGGCATCGAGCTGTCGTATGCTGGGAGCGGAAGGATCACATTCGCACCCCATGGCACGATTTCCACTCGACCTCTCCTCGACCGAGGCCAAGCCCAAGAAGCACAAGGCGCTGATGGCGCTCGACTTCGGGACGGCCTTCTCCAAGGCGTCCGTGATCCTCGACCGGGATGGCGGCGAGGTGCGCTTGCTGCCGCTCGGGCGGATCGCTTCGCGGGCGAGCTTCCAGGCCCAAGACAACCCCTATGTGCTCGCCTCGACCGTGTTCGTGCAGGACGGCCAGTTCCTGTTCGGGCCCAAAGCCTATGGGGAAAGCCTGCTGGCGCCAGCCGGCCGCGCCCGCTTCGAGAGCCCGAAATTGCTCTTCAACAGCGACGACGTGGAGCGTCTCTCGATGGCGCCAGTGCCCGAGGAGTTCGTACCCGGAGCAATCCGCTTCCGTCATATCGACATGGTGCTGCTCTATCTCGCCTATCTGACGGCGACGGCTGGCGAAGCGCTCGAGGCCGCCGGCCTGCCACGGCACATCCTGAGGCGCTATGCGGTGCCGGGCTGGACGCCGGAGCGATCCGCCACCTATGCGCAGGGCATGCGGGTGCTGCTCGCCTCGGCCCAGGTCCTGGCCGATACCTTCCGCGGGCGCTGGCAGCAGGGCATTCCGGTGCCCGACGCCCGCGCCGCGCTCGATGCGCTGACCGAGATCGAGGTCGAGCTGCCGCTCGGGCTCGTCGCCGAAGGCCTCGACGAGGCGACGGCCGCCGGCATCTCGATCTTCAATCCGCGCTGGCGGGCGCCCAAGATCTTCGTGGTCGTCGATGTAGGCGCGGGAACCGCCGACATGGCGGCCTTTCTCGTGTTCAAACACTCGAGCCTGCCGTTCAAGCGCTTCAAAGTCGCTCAGCTTCAGGGTACAGCGCGGGGCTTCGACCGGGTCGGCAATGCGCTCGACCGGCTGCTGTCGGCGATGGCGCTCGCCAAGGCCGGCATCTGGCCCGGCGACCAGCGCCGGCGCGCCGCCGAGCGGGCGGTCGCACGCCAGGTGCGCGAGCTGAAGGAGGCGCTGTTCCGGCCGCCCTATCTGGTCGAGATCGCGGTCACCCGTGACGACGTGGTGGCGGTTTCGCTGCAGGAGTTCCTCGACAGCTCGGAAGTGCGCTCGCTCGCCGATGGTCTCAGGCTGAAGTTTCGGGAGGTGGTGGAGGCGATCGGCGCCAACCCGTTCCTGCGCTACGGCGCGGAGTTGCACGTCCACCTGACCGGCGGGGGAGCGCAGCTGCCGTTCGTGACGGCGCTGACCGAGGAGGCGATCGTCGCGGGCGGCCGCAAGCTCAGGATCGTCCGCCACCTGGAGCCGCCCGATTGGATCGGGCAGTCGGGTGCCGAGTGGGTGCGCCATTTCTCCCAGCTCGCCGTGGTGATCGGCGCGCCGTTGCCGAACATTCCCGAAGGGGCCGGTCCCTATCTGCCGGGTGCGCTGCATCCGACCCCACCGGGGCCACGCCGGCTCGGGGCCGACAAAGTCATGCGGGAATGGTGGCGCTGATTGACCCGATCCGCGCTCGAATTGCTGCCCCGCCGCCGTTGACCGGATTTGGTGTGACAGATATAGGAAGCGTCATCTGAGGCCGTCCCGGCATCTGCCCGGGCGGGCAATGTGCTCATCTGGATCGTCGGCGGCCGAGGCCGGGACGATCCCAGTCTCGCCCGGTCGCAAGGCAGGGCTCTCCCAGAACGGCGACACCCAAACGAGGATCAACGCATGGCCAAAACGACGTCGGCCAGAAAAGCAGCGCGCCAGGCAGTCAAGCGCACCGAGATCAACAAGTCACGCAGGAGCCGCATGCGCACCTACGTGAAGAAGGTCGAGGAAGCGATCTCGTCCGGCGACAAGGATGCCGCGCTGAAGGCGCTGAAGGCAGCCGAGCCGCAACTCGCGCGCGCGGCGCAAAAGGGAATTGCCGAGCGCAAGACGGCGTCCCGCAAGGTCTCGCGCCTCACCAAGCGCGTGCGCGCACTCGGCGCCTAGGCTGGTTCCGCAGCGGCCACTGCCGTGAGCGCTGCTGTTGCAGGACTGTCACAAACGAATCTCGCAACGGGGGCCTCGCGGCCCCCGTTCCCGTCGGCGAGGCCGGATTGCGGCCATTGCCGGCCTGCCACTGCCCAGCGAGGCGAGGGGCTGCCCCAAGAGGGCTCGTCGTGCAAGCATTTTCTTGCGCTGCGGGGCAGATCATTGGGGGTGCCAATCGATGGCTGGAACGAGCGGCCAATCGCGCTGGATTCCGCTCGCATCTCCAACCTCTTATCCACCAGAGAATGGTTCTTTCCACCGGCCTTGGGGGAATGGAGCCCGCTCTCCCCCGGCAAAGATTGAAGCGACCAGCTGCGGTTGCCGACCCTGAGACCATGTGCTAGCGTAGGAATAGAGATGGGCGGGAGTAGAGCCTGTCGTGTATTGCGTTGTATCCGTTTGACGGCCACCAGACGTTTCGAGTCCGCATAGGTGGTTTCGACTACGTATTGTACCGAGTTGGCACAGTGTACTATGTAGGGCTAAAAGTTTTTTGCTAGTCGGTGACGGTGCGTTTGTAGGGCGTACACCCTCACGTCGGACGGCAAATCTACCGGGGACCAAATCAGACATGGCAAGCGGCAACGCAGCCGGTCCGACCAGGAACGTCGATCCGATCGACGCTTGGCGGCGGCTCGAAGGGGAACCTTCTGCACAGCTGATCGATGTGAGGACGGCGGCCGAGCTGACTTTCGTCGGCGTGCCGGATCTGTCGTCGATCGGCAAACGGACGATCTTCGTCGAATGGCAGAGCACCCCCGGTCAGGCGGTGACCACGAGCTTCAGTGCGGCTTGCCGCGAGAAGGTCGTGGCTGCTGGTGGCGATGAGAAGAGCGATCTCTATTTCATCTGCCGGTCGGGCGCTAGGAGCATGAGCGCCGCCAATGCCATGCGCGAGCAAGGCTTCGCGGCTTGCCACAACGTCGAGCATGGCTTCGAGGGTCCCCTCGACGAGGTAGGACATCGTGGCAACCTTTCCGGCTGGAAAAAGGCCGGTCTACCCTGGGTTCAAGGCTGAGCAGCGATCCCCAAAGTGGTCTTTCCTGCTTGGGGGAAGACGCTGCGCAATCAATGAGCTCGAGCGGGCGCTCGTTGGGTATCCAACAAATGACCGCTCAGCCCAGGGCACACGACCGACGTCGACCGCAGAGTAGGCAACGAGCACGCCTCGAGGGTGGCGAGCTCGTTCTGCGGGGGGCGAAGGGCAGCAGATGCAGAGACTTAGCGAGGGTAGGACAGTGGGCATCGAAACGAAATCACACCAGGACTCCGTCCAGATCGAAGCGCTTGGCGAGACTGAGTTGGCAGGCGCCGCGCCAGCGACCGAAGGCACCGCCAAGCCGGCCAAGCAGGGCAAGAGCCCGGCCGGCCGCACCGTCGAATGGTCACGGGTGCAGACAAAGCTCAGGGCGCTCGTCGGCGAGGACGTGTTCACGAGCTGGTTCGCCCGGCTCGCGCATGAACGCTTCGAGCAAGGAGTGGTCGAGCTGTCGGTGCCGACACGCTTCCTGAAGAACTGGATCCAGGGTCACTACATGGACATGCTGCTGCAGGCGTGCGGCAGCGAGATGGAGGGAATTGCCCGGATCGAGCTGATCGTACGACAGCCGGCGGGGTTGATCCGCAAAGGGACGGTCGATGCCAACCAGCACGCGTCCGGCGAGGGCCATGGCCCAGCCCGGCCGGCCGCCACGGGCAACGGCAACCGGCCGGCGCAGGCCGCGACCGCGGGCGCCGGGGCAGGCAGCGACGGCGGCCCGTTCCAGGGCTCTCCGCTCGATCGCCGGTTCACGTTCGAGACCTTCGTCGTCGGCAGCTCCAACCGGCTCGCGCATGCGGCGGCCAAGCAGGTCGCCGAGACGGCGTTGAACGAGCCGATGCGGTTCAATCCGCTGTTCATCCATTCCAATGTGGGCCTCGGCAAGACCCATCTGCTGCACGCCATCGCCTGGGAGGTGAAGCGGCGCAACCCCTACGCGCAGGTGCTCTATCTGACGGCCGAGCGGTTCCGCTACCGGTTCGTCGAATCGCTGCGCTCGCAGGAGGCGATGTCCTTCAAGGAGAAGCTCAGGGGCATCGACGTGCTGCTGGTCGACGACATGGAGTTCCTCTCGGGCGAGCGCACCGAGCAGGAGTTCGATTCGACCCTCAACTCGCTGCTGGATGGCGGCAAGCAGGTGGTGGTCGCATCGGCCCGCGCGCCGATGCAGCTCGAGGCGCTCGACCAGCGCATGCGCTCGCGGCTGGCGGGTGGACTCGTCGCCGAGCTGACCCCGCTCGACTATGAGTTGCGGCTGAAGGTGCTGGAGCGCCGGGCGGAAGAGAAGAACGCGGCTGACCCGACCTTCTCGGTGCCGCGCGAGGTGCTGGCGTTCCTCGCCGAGCATCTGAGCGAGAGCGCCCGCGAGCTCGACGGAGCGATCACGCGCCTCTATGCGGCCTGCCATCTGACGGGCGTGCCGATCACGGTCGAGACGGTCGAGCATATCATCCGCGATCTGATGCGGGGGCTGGAGCCACGCCGCATCAAGATCGAGGACATCCTGCGCGTCATCACCAAGCATTTCGGCGTCAGCCGCGGCGACATTCTTTCGCAGCGGCGGCATCGCTCGATCGTCTGGCCACGCCAGATCGGCATGTACCTGGCCAAGACCCTGACGGCACGCTCACTGCCAGAAATCGGGCGCCGGTTCGGAGGCCGCGACCATACGACGGTCCTGCATGCCATCCGCAAGATCGATGGCCAGTTGAAGGACAACTCCAATCTGAAGGCCGAGATCGAGGATTTGAAGCGGCTGCTCAACAACTGATGGAATTGACCACTCCGGCCGCCTTGGGTGCACCTATCGAGCGCCCGGCGGCCGATCGAAATCCGTCCCTCGAAGCTCGCTGAAAGCGACTGAGGGGGGCGGATCGCCGGCGGGCGGGTGTGGGCAGCAGCGGGCTGCGCCATCCCGCACGTTGAGGGACGGGGTGGCGCCGGCTCACGGACCACCCCGTGCGGCTCCGTCGAGCCCAGGGTGGGCCGGTCGCAGGCCGCGACCGGCTGTTGCCAAGGCGCAAGAGGCTGCGCGAATCCTGCCGTTGCCCTTGCAAAGCCGCCCCGGTCGCGCCAACGTATCGTGGCAACGTGCCAGCTGCTGATTCGCAGCCTGCGGAGGAGCGGCACACGGGTGGCGTGACTGAGACGGTGCCGGATCCGCCGGCAGCCGGATCGTGAGACAATGAGGGGCACCATCGAGCGGTGCCGAACACAACAGCAATGCGACTTCTGATCGAACGCAGCGAGCTCCTTCGAGCACTTTCCCACGTGGCCAGCGTGGTCGAGCGGCGCACCACCATTCCTGTGTTGTCCAACGTCCTCATTCGGGCGCTGCCGGGCACGGTCTCGTTCAAGGGCACGGACCTCGAGCGCGAGGTGGTCGAAACCGCAACCGCGGATTCGGATCAGCCTGGCGCCGTTACCGTTTCTGCCCATCTGCTGCACGACATCGTGCGCAAGCTGCAGGACGGCTCGCAGGTGAGCCTCGACACCGGTGGCGAGGCCCAGTCGCAGCGCCTGACCGTCATCTCGGGCTCATCCCGCTTCTTCCTGCCGGTGCTGTCCGCCGACGACTTTCCCGACCTCGCTGCCGGCGAGATGGGCAGCGAGTTCGAGATGCCGGCCTATGAGCTGAAGAAGCTGATCGAGAAGACGCGGTTCGCGATCTCGACGGAAGAGACCCGCTATTATTTGAACGGCATCTATCTGCATCTGGCGGATTCGGGCGGACGCAAGCTGCTGCGGGCGGTCGCGACCGACGGGCACCGGCTGGCGCTGGTCGAGCTGCCGGCGCCACACGGGTCCGAATCGATGCCGGGCGTGATCGTGCCGCGCAAGACCGTCAACGAGGTCCATCGCCTGATCGAGGATACGAGCGCGCCGGTCACCGTTGCGCTGTCGCGCACGAAGATTCAGTTCCGCATCGGCACCGTGGTGATGACCTCGAAGCTGATCGACGGCACCTTCCCCGACTATCAGCGCGTCATCCCGCAAGCCAACAACAAGACGATGCTGGTACCCAACGCCGAGTTCACGACGGCGGTCGACCGGGTCGCCACCGTCTCCTCCGATCGTGGTCGCGCCGTCAAGCTCAGCATCAACGGCGGCCGGTTGACGCTGACCGTCACCAATCCCGACGGCGGCAGTGCAACCGAGGAGGTCGACGTCGACTACGATGCCGATCCCCTCGAGATCGGCTTCAATGCCCGCTACCTGCTGGACATCTCGAGCCAGCTCGATGGCGAGACGGCACGCTTCTCGCTCGCCGATCCGGGCTCTCCCACCATCGTCCGGGACGGCGACGACATGTCGGCACTCTATGTGCTGATGCCGATGCGGGTTTAGCCATGGCGGCGGCACGTCCGCTGTCGGGGGCGGGCCAGGAGCCGGGCGATGCCAATGGCGAAACGCCTGGACCGGCCCACCGGACCGCGGCCCCTGGCCCAGCGCCCTTCCTCTCTCGCCTGCGGCTGGCGGATTTCCGCGGCTATGAAGCACTGTCGGTCGAGCTTGGCCCGGGACCGATCGTGCTCACCGGGGCCAATGGGGCGGGCAAAACCAATCTGATCGAAGCCGTCTCGCTGCTGTCGAGTGGCCAGGGTCTGAGGCGGGCGCCGCTCGCCGAGATCGGCCGGATCGGCGGATCGGGACGCTGGAGCATTTTCGCGAGCGTGGAGGCCCGATCGGGCGTGCGCTCGCTCGGCACCGGCTGGAGCGGGAAAGACAGCGAAAGCGAGCGCTCCGCCGGCCGCAATGTTCGCATCGATGGCCAGAGCCGGGCACCGGCTGCCCTATCGGAGGTGCTCGAGATCGCCTGGCTGACGCCCGCCATGGACGGCCTCTTCACGGGTCCGGCCAGCGACCGCCGGCGCTTCCTCGACAAGATGGTCGCGGCCTTCGATGCCGGTCACCGGGCCCGGCTGAACCGGTATGACCTTGCCATGCGTCAGCGCAACCGCCTGCTCGAGCTGGCGCGCGCCAGGCCAGCCGAGATCGAAGGCCTGGAGCTGGTGATGGCCGAGATCGGTGTCGCGATCGCGGCCGCACGGCTGGAAATGGTGACGAGACTGGCGTCAGCGATCGCCGATCGGGTGGCGCGATCGCCGAATTCGCCCTTTCCCTGGGCCGATATCGCGCTCGACGGCCGGCTCGAAGGCTGGCTGGGCGAGCGGCCCGCGGTCGAGGTGGAGGACGACTATCTCGGGTTGCTGGCTAGAGGGCGCGAGCGCGACCGGGCTGCCGGGCGGGCGCTGGAGGGCCCCCACCGCTCCGATCTGCTGGTCGGCCACGGCCAGAAGGAGATGCCCGCGAAGGTCTCCTCGACCGGAGAGCAGAAGGGATTGCTGATTGGCCTCGTGCTGGCGCAAGCCGAGCTGCTGGCCCTGCAAGGGGCAGCGGGCGCTCCGGTGCTCTTGCTCGACGAGATCGCGGCTCATCTCGACGAGCATCGACGATCCGCGCTGTTCGCCGAGATCGTAGCGCTCGGCTCGCAGACCTTCATGACCGGCACCGAGCGCGCTCCCTTTGCCGCACTGGAAGGCCGCGCACGCTTCCTCAGGATCGAGGCCGGAGCGATCGAGGCCGGCGGCTGACAGGCCACTTGCCGGGGAACGCGAGCTCCCCTCGCACAGCCAAGACTTATGGGCTGTGCATCAAAGGTTTGCCGTGCGCGAATTGTTGGCTGCGGCGGGACCGGCCGTGCTAGACATCGTCGGTTAACAATCATCGAGACAGGGACTGTCCGTTCATGAGCGCCGCCCCCGCCAGGAAGACCCATGGTGCCGAGCAGTACGACGAGAAAAGCATTAGGATTCTCAAAGGCCTGGAGGCTGTCCGCAAACGCCCCGGCATGTACATCGGCGACGTGCACGATGGCTCCGGCCTGCATCATATGGTCTACGAGGTCGTCGACAATGCGATCGACGAGGCACTCGCGGGCTACTGCGATCACGTGCAGGTGACGCTCAACGCCGACGGCTCCTGCACGGTCGAGGACAATGGCCGCGGCATTCCCACTGGCATCAAGGAGGATGACGACCTCAAGCGCTCGGCCGCCGAGATCGTGATGACCGAGCTCCATGCTGGCGGCAAGTTTGGCGACGGCGAGGAGGGCAATGCCTACAAGGTCTCGGGCGGCCTGCATGGTGTCGGCGTGTCGGTCGTCAATGCGCTTTCCAGCGCGCTCGAGGTCACGATCTGGCGCGAAGGCCACGAGCACAAGTTGAGCTTCCGGGACGGCGCAACCACCGCGCCACTGAAGGTGACGGGCAAAGCCGGCGACCGCCGCGGCACGCAAGTGACGTTTCTGCCCTCGACCGAGACGTTCACCAAGACGGATTTCGACTTCGCCACGCTCGAGCACCGCTTGCGCGAGCTCGCCTTCCTCAATTCCGGCGTGCGGATCACCTTGACGGACGCG
Organism: Hyphomicrobiaceae bacterium; assembly: GCA_031403055.1. Taxonomy (GTDB): domain Bacteria; phylum Pseudomonadota; class Alphaproteobacteria; order Rhizobiales; family Hyphomicrobiaceae; genus JANNSW01. The sequence continues at coordinate 13,854 of JANNSW010000380.1, forward strand.
CGCCACGCCGACGTGAAGCGCGACGAAATGCGCTACGACGGCGGACTGTCGGCCTACATTCGCTATCTCGATCGCTCACGGATCGCGCTGTTGCCCGAGCCGATCCTGATTCGGGGCGAGCGCGACGGCATGACGATCGAAGCCTCGCTCTGGTGGAACGACGGTTATCACGAGAACATGCTCTGCTTCACCAACAACATCCCGCAGCGTGACGGGGGCACTCACCTCGCCGGCTTTCGAGCCGCCTTGACCCGCGTCGTCACGAAGTATGCGGAGGAAAGCGGCATCGCGAAAAAGGAGAAAGTGTCGCTCACGGGCGATGACGCACGCGAAGGTCTCACCTGCGTGCTCTCCGCCAAGGTGCCAAACCCCTCGTTTTCCAGCCAGACCAAGGAAAAGCTCGTCTCCTCCGAGGTGCGCCCGGTGGTCGAGGGGGTGATCAGCGAGCAACTCGCGGCCTGGTTCGAGGAGCACCCCAAGGAAGCCAAGCTCGTCGTCGGCAAGGTGGCCCAGGCGGCGGCCGCCCGCGAAGCCGCCCGCAAGGCACGCGAGATCATCCGCAAGGGTGCCCTCAGCATCAACAACCTGCCCGGCAAGCTCGCCGAATGTCAGGACCGCGACCCCGCCAACACCGAGATGTTCATCGTCGAGGGTGATTCCGCAGGCGGCTCGGCCAAGCAGGCGAGAAACCGCGAGTTCCAGGCGGTGCTGCCGATTCGCGGCAAGATCCTGAACGTGGAGCGTGCCCGCTTCGACAAGATGCTTTCCTCCCAGGAGATCGGCACCCTCATCATGGCGCTGGGCACCGGTATCGGCAGGGCGGTCGACGGGGAGGGTTTCGACCTCACCAAGCTGCGCTACCACAAGATCATCATCATGACGGATGCCGATGTGGACGGCGCCCACATCCGCACGCTGCTGCTCACTTTCTTCTACCGCCAGATGCCGGAGCTGGTCGAGAAGGGGCATCTCTACATCGCGCGCCCACCGCTCTACAAAGTCGCCAAGGGCAAGTCGGAGACCTATCTGAAGGACCAGCGGGCGCTCGAGGACTATCTGATCGACAGTGGGCTCGACGAGGCCAAGCTCGTGCTCGGATCGGGCGAGGAGCGTGCCGGCCGCGACCTGCGCGAGATCGTCGAGCGGGCGCGCACGGTGAGGCGCGTGCTCGAGGATATGCATTCGCGCTATCGCCGGTCGGTGGTCGAGCAGGCCGCGATCGGGGGCGCGCTCGATCCGGCACGCCACGCCGAGACCGCCTCCGCCGAGCGCCTGGCCAGCGAGATCGCCGATCGGCTCGACATGGTCTCGGAAGAGACCGAGCGCGGCTGGCAGGGCAAGATCACGCCGGAGAAGGGACTGGTGTTCGTGCGCGAGGTCCGCGGTGTCAAGGAAACCCATGTGCTCGACCGCGCGCTGATCGCGAGCGCGGACGCACGCAAGCTGAGCGAGATGGGCAAGGAGCTCGACGAGATCTATCGGATCCCGGCCAAGTTGCGCCGCAAGGAGACCGATACTCCGGTGTTCGCGCCGACGGACCTGTTGGACGCCGTATTCGCCGCCGGCCGCAAGGGCATCGGCTCGATCCAGCGCTACAAGGGCCTGGGCGAGATGAATCCCGAGCAGCTGTGGGAGACGACGCTCGACAAGGACAGCCGCACGCTGCTGCAGGTCAAGCTCGGCGACCT
>JANNSW010000381.1:0-3511 GCA_031403055.1 Hyphomicrobiaceae bacterium
CTGGCGACAGATAGCGCTCGCGAGGCAGCTCCTTGAATTTCTGCAGGCCCTTGACCTGGTTCTGCCGGTCTGGCCGGTAGCCGCCTCGGATGGCCCAAGAGAAAAACTTCGACAACACCGCCGCCACACGGTTCGCCGTCGTGGACATGGTTCGCAACCCATGGTGTAGCCGCTCCACTTCGCCATGGGTTACGTCACGGACCTTCAGTGCGCCGATGCGCGGGACGATGAAGGTCTTGAACAGACGCTCGTACTCAGTGAACGAGCGGGGCTTAAGCCTCGCCCGGCCATAGATATCCAGGAACTCGGCCGACAGAGTCGCGACCGTCAGCGAGCCTCTATCCTCGGCGAGCTTCTTCGCCTTCTCCGCGGCCGGATCGATGCCGCGGCGTGCGTCACCAAGCACGGTCATCGCCATGCGGCGGGCCTGCTCGGGTGTGAGCGGGCCATGCTTGCCGAGGGTGAAGGTCTTCACTGGCGTGTTGCGCCCACCCATTCGGTAGCGGACCTGATAGGCCTTGCCGCCGGCTGGCGTGGCCTTCAGGACGAAGCCGGAAAGCTCGGAGTCGAAGACGACAACCGGCTTGCCATCGGCGCGGACCTCATCGACGAGCCGCTTGGTGATCCTAGCCTTCATGGCCTCCCTCCGCTCAGTGAATGCTGGCGTGAATGCCAGAGTCGATTCTGGCATTCACCGTACAGCAATTCGCAGCAACTCGCAGCATCCGGGAGAAGCAGAAAACCCTTGTTCCTCTGGGGTTTTTGCACCCCTTAGCAATCTGGCGAAACACGCAGAAATGCGTGGCATTCAAATTTGTAATCAGGGGGTCGCAGGTTCGAGTCCTGCAGCCGGCACCAATAAAATCAACGGGTTAGCCAATGATTTGGTAACAGGGGCAAAAGACCGGGCGAGTGTTGCTCTCCAGCGATTCCCAAACGGGGGCATTCTGTGACTCCGTCGGTCCATGGCCGAATCACCCCGGAACGTCGACGGGCTTGGCCTCGAAGAGCTGACGTCGTTGCTCGTGCAGGTTCTGGAGGACAATGCCCGACTGAAGGCAGAGAATGCCGATCTGCGCGACGAGATCGCGCGGCTGAAGGGGCTGAAGGGCCGGCCGCAGATCAAGCCGAGCGGCATGGAGAAGGCAACGCAGCCCGGGGCGACGCCCAAAGGCGACCGCAAGATCGGCCGGCGCGGCCCTAAGCGCAGCAAGCTGACCATCACCGAGACCAAGGTCGTCAAGGCCGAGGCCGTTCCTGCTGGCTCACGCTCGAAGGGCTACGAGGAGTTCGTGGTCCAGGATCTGATCGTGCAGGCCAAGACGGTGCTCTATCGGCGCGAGCGCTGGCTGACGCCGACCGGCGAGACCATCGTGGCGCCGCTGCCCGCCGGCATCACCAACCACTTCGGGCCCGAGCTGAAACGCTTCGTTCTCGCCCAGTACCATCAGGGCCAGACCACCATGCCGCGCTTGGCTGCGCTGTTGGCCGACCTGGGCGTCATCGTCTCGAAGCGCCAGCTCGTGCGATTGCTGATCGATAACCAGGACGCCTTTCTCGATGAGGCGCGCGAGGTGCTGCGCACGGGCCTCGACACCGCACCGTGGATCACGGTCGACGATACCGGCGCGCGGCACAAGGCTTCGTGCTGAAAGCGCGCGTCTTCGACACGACGAACGGCGTTTGCACCCAGATCGGCAACGACCAGTTCACGTCGTTTACGACCACGGGCTCGAAGAGCCGTTTGAACTTCCTGGAGTTGCTCAACGCCGGTGACACCACGCACCTGATCAACGACGACGGCCTCGCCTATATGCGCGAGCGCAATCTGTCGGCTGCCGTGATCGGCTTGCTCTCAGCCCACACGACCAAGATCTTCGCCGACCGGGCAACATGGACGACGCACCTGCAGGCGCTCGGCATCACCGCGCTCGACGTGCATCCCGATCCGGTGCGCATCGCCACCGAGGGCGCATTGTGGGGCTCGCTCGCCGCCCAGGGCCTGCTACGCGGCACCGTCATCGTATCCGATGGCGCCGGCCAGTTCGATGTCGGCACGCATGCACTATGCTGGATCCACGGCGAGCGCCTCGTCCACAAGCTCGATGCCTTCACGCCGGATCGGCAGGCGGCAAAGGAAGCGATCCGGGATCGCATCTGGACATTTTACGCCGATCTCAAAGCCTATGCCCGCGCCCCAACGCCGGAAGCCAAGGCAGAGTTGGCCACGCGGTTCGACGCCATCTTCACGACCGAGACGGGCTTCGTGACGCTCGATCGGTTGTTGGCTCGGCTCCATGGCCAGAAAGCCGATCGGCTCATGGTGTTGGAGCGACCCGACGTGGCCCTCCACACCAACGGCTCGGAGAACGACATCCGCACCCACGTCACCCGGCGGAAAGTGTCCGGCGGCACCCGGTCGGATCTGGGCCGCGACTGCCGCGACGCCTTCCTCGGCCTGATGAAGACCTGCGCCAAGCAGACGATCCGGTTCTGGGATTATCTGGGCGACCGCCTCGGCGTGCCCGGCGCCGCCAGCGTGCCACCGCTGCCCGCCCTCATCCGGTCCGGGTAACCCCGATCGCCCGGAGTTTTGCCCCTGTTACATGATTTGCCCGCAGTTGGTCATCGAATCTTGAGCCTGGTGCGATCCCGGTGCGATCCCGAATGGCGCAGCAGGGATCCTTTGGTCGCGACCCAGAGGCTCCAGACGGCCGCTGCAATGCCTCTTCAACGTCGACATGTACCGGTGTGCCTTTGGCGGCGTGTCGGATGCGAGCCTAACGATTGGGCGCTATCTCGATTGCTACAATCGCCGTCGTCTTCATTCGAGCCTTGACGACCAGACGTCCGATCAATCCTACCTCGGCACCACAGCATGCAGCCGACCCGCTTGGCGGTCTAAACCCGGCATACGATCCCGCTTTTCGAAGCGGAAAAGCTGTCCGAACAAGCGGAGCCACCTCTCTCATTCGGTGGAGAAGTGGAGGCGTCAAGCACCCCCACGATATGCCGCTATCCCGATTCACGCCGTCACCAACTTCCGGCCATAGCTCTCCCAGGCGATGGTGGTGCAAGTGATCGTTCTTGCGATGGCGTTCTATATGTTGTTTGCACCGCTCGGTCTGATCGGCCGGCCATCGGGGCTGCTGTTGGCACACGCCGTATTGGCGCTGCCAGTAGTGTTCGTGATCGTGGAAGCTGCTTTCCGCCGGGCCGACCGCGCCGTAGAACTCGTGGAGCGTTTAGCCGAGCTGGGTCGGCGCAAATCATCCGCTTCCGAAACGCATGAGGCCTGACATGACCCTTATCCCCGATATCGCGCCGCGCTCTTCAAATCTCGCGGACCATGCGCCAGAGTACCCTTGGCCCAAGGGCAAGCGCTGCGCCGTGTTCAACTCGTTCGATGTCGACGCTGAGTCGGCGTGGATCCAGCACGACTACAAGAACGTCGACCGCTCGGTGACGATGTCGTTTGGCGGCTACGAGGACCGTGTCGCGATCCCGAAGA
>JANNSW010000382.1:0-10265 GCA_031403055.1 Hyphomicrobiaceae bacterium
CTGAGGCGCTGAAGGCGCGCGTGCGCGACCGTGTCGTCTGGCACCGCTACTCGCATTCGCGTGCGCGGATCTCGCCGGAGCTTGCGAAGTTGCCCAAGTTCCACAAATGGCCGGACCGGCCCTGGCCGGCGATCTGGCGCAACCCAGTGAACGGGCAGGAAGCGCTCTATATCGCCTCCCACGCCTTCAAGTTCGGCGGGATGCCCGAGGCAGAAGGGGCGGCCCTCATCGACGAGCTGATCGCGTTCTCGACGGGGCCCGAATACATCTACTCCCACCGCTGGCAGCCGGGCGACGTGCTCATCTGGGACGAGCGCGCAACGCTGCATCGCGGTATGCCCTGGCCCTACGACCAGCCGCGCACGCTCTCGAGCATTTGCGTGTCGGTCACCGGCGCCGACGGCCTCCACGAGATGCTTGCGCGTGCAGCCTGATCAGGGGAGGCAGGCATGAGTGGACCTACGATGCTTTGAATCCGCGGAGGTGTGTCGGTCGCATGGCTCCGGCATTGACGGCATCCCTCAGTGTTTGCCGGGCCTTGAGCCAGTATTGGTATAAATCCTCGTCCACGACTTCGATGAGCCTTTTACGCAGTGGTCCCTCAAGGTCTCTAACTTTTTGCTTCGTGAAATCCGCATACCATGCGTTCCTGTCGACGGAGGTGACATTCATAAATCCAGCCTCCCGCAGCATTGTCTCCGCCTCCGCAGCGGTTGCCATATGAAAGTTGTGCTGCGTTAGCTCCATGAACTGCTGCCAGTCGGGCGAGGAATGCGTGCTCTCTCCGCCGAGCCAGTCGCTGGCCGCGAACACGCCACCAGGCCTCAGCACTCTCAGCACCTCTTTGTACAGCGCCAGCTTGTCCGTGATGTGAATCAACGAGTCCTTGCTGAATACCACGTCGAACGTCTCATTGGTCCAGTTCAACGGTCCCGAAGAGACAAGATGGAATTCCATCTTCTCCTTCAGATGAGAATGCGTTGACTCTATTTGCGCTCGAGCTCGATCCAATAGTTCCGCTTGCACGTCGATTGCAACTACTCGACCTGCGTCCAGCTCACCAGCAAGCACGATGTCGACGCCACCCGTTCCGCATCCAATATCGAGCACTGACTTCCCACCAAGGTCTATCCCAGCAACAATCGCTTTGACTTCTTCTGGACCACCAGGCGAGAGGAAACCCTCGCCCCACAGAATCTCAAGACGGTCGACGAAATCGGTGGGATACTGGATTTTCTGCTCAGGCATGCTCGGTCCTCCACGCTCATGAGCTATCTCGCGCGCAGCCTAGCATGTCGATCGGCTTGTGAGCTTCTGATATGTCTGCCTTCGGCTCGGCGCTGCCGTGATCAGTGCCTGTCGAGCGCAGGCGCCTGATGTCTCAAATTGGCCCTCCTCGAAAATGAGAACGGAAACGGTCTCGGGAGACAAGCCGACATTCGCGTCGAGACCGACCGAAGCCGCAGCTTTCGCGGTGCACAGAGTGCCTATCGCCGTCGCCGGCGCGTCTGCCACACAGGTGTTGAGCACCGGCACTGAGTCCGGTTGGGGTCAGTCGCGTCGACGGAGGTGGCGGCCCGAGTTTCGGCTACACTACCAGAACGCTGCCGTGGTCCAGCCAGCCCCTGGGCTGTCGCAAACAAAACACCGCTTTGGGAGACGCCGACGTCCGCTCTCTCTGTGCAGCCAATGCAGGTCATGACCCCCTCCCCTGGCCGAGACTACTAGCCCGGCCCCGCAGCAACGAGCAAAGAAGGGACGGCCCGAGAGAGCGCCCGCGCCTACCTGACCCGACGCGGATTCAGATACATATCCGTCTCCTGGGTCTCGAGCTTGGGGACGAGCTTGCCCTTATGCAAATCGCCGATCAGGTCCTCGAGGTGGGTGCGGCAGGCGTCATTGAATTTCAGCATGGCGCAGAAGAGTTGCAGCACCATGTCGAGGCGGGGATCGGCATGCTGCTCGTCGATCTCGACCTTCCATTTGCCGCCGAGATTGAGGACGCGGCCGTTCAGCTTGCCGATCTGGCGATCGTGCTCGTCGTAGAGGATGTAATCGTCGCCGATCGACACCCAATTGCGCCGCAGCCGATAGAACTCCGGCCGGTTGTCCTTCAGGCTCTTCATCAGGAAGAAGGAGAAATTCTCGGGCATGCCCGGCCATTTCGAGGCCGAGCGCTCAAGCTGGATGATCTGGTCGTGGTCGTCGAGATTGACGCTGAAGGCCGTCACGGGAAAGCCCTTGGCACCGTGGGTCAGCTGCAGGCTGCGCCCGACCATCAGATCGAGGGTCGCCTTCCAACCCATGCTCGGTGTGAACAGCTTGATGACGAGGCGCCGTTCCATGCCGGTCTTGCCGTCCCAGGCTTCGGACCGGTAGCCGAGTAGCCCAGTGCGCTCACCGTCCCGTTTCACCTCGGCGAACACATCCATGTCGGAGGTGAACTGGCGGGATTTGGCACGGTTGCGGCTGTGCTTGAAGAGGCCGACCTCGGTGGTGTTCAGATCGGTGATCCAGAGATCGACCTCGAATTCGTGCTTGTTGCCCGTCTTGCTCCTGGCAAGCGTTTCCGGCTTCTTGGTCGCTGACATGGGTCGAGGCTCCCGCGCTGAGGACGGCGAATCAGTTGGGAAGAGGTTAGCAGGGGGAAGGCGGCGTGGCGCCCGCACGGGTCATGAAAGCCGGGGATAGACTCGCCAGCACGGCCGCGCCGATTTCGATTCTGGTCGCAGAGTCAACTGGATTCTGCTAATGTGGCCGCATGGAATTCGATCGGCAGAAGCTCAAGACGCTGGTGCACTACGTAATCTGGCGCGCTGGCAAAGCGCCTGATTTCGGGGCGGTGAAGCTCAACAAGGTGCTTTGGTTTTCGGATGCCAGAGCATTCGAGGCTTTCGGGAAGCCGATCACGGGCGAAACCTACATTCGGAGAAAGTTTGGCCCCGTTCCGACGCACGTGGACTCGGTGCTCAATGAACTGGCCGATGAAGAATCGATCGAGATCTGGAAGGAGCGTTTCCATGAATTCCAGATCACGCGGTATGCGGCGTTCGCTCCCCCCGACATGACGACCTTTACCGTCGACGAGCTCGGCTTTATCGACTGGTGGATAAAGCACGTAGCCGAAGAACATAAGGCCGCCTCGATCAGCGAGAAGTCGCACGACTATGGTTGGCAGATCGCCAGGGACGGCGAGGAGCTGCCGTTCACGGCATTCCTAGCGAGTCGGATACGCCTCCTGCATGAAGGTGAGGAACTGGAGTGGGCTCGCTCGATTGCGTCCGCAATACAGAGCAAGGCACATGCGTGACATCGTCGAGTCGACGGAAGTCATGCAGGATGTCGACGAAGCGAAGGAGAAATGGGCGCGAGCGGACGACGCGTGGGACGCTATAACCTGGGTCTTGTCAAAGGACCCGACGAAGGGCGAGCCACTCTCCGAAGGAGGTCATGTCCGGGCCTTTGCCTATGAGGGGTCCTGGGCTCACGAGATGCCTACGATCAATGTCGTGTACGAGATAACCAAGACGCGTATCATCATCCATCGCGTGCGCTTCACCGAGGCGACCGCCAGCGCCGGCCGGGCTTAGGACACCGAAGACAATAATCGAATCGAATTGAAGCGTATGCAGTCCGCCCAGCCGTTTTCCCGGCCAAGCGACCAGCGGGAGCGCGGAGCCGGGATCCCGCATGAAAAGTGCCGAAGGCCCAATATGTTGCGGCTTCGCCGCCTCTTGCGCTGGATCCCGGATCAATCTCCGCCCTGGCGATAGGCCAGGGCTCCGATTGTCCGGGAAGACGGAGCAGTTGTTGTTCGGATCGGGCTTAGGATCGAAGTGGGATTGAGCGACTTGCGCGGAGCCCCCCTGCAAAATCGGTCAGGCTCGCACCCCGAAAATCGCCGAGCCCACGCGCACATGGGTCGCGCCGAAGCGGATCGCGGTTTCGAAGTCCGAGCTCATGCCCATGCTGAGGCCAGTAACGCCGACATCCTTGGCGAGCTTTGCAAGGAACGCAAAGTGGATGCCCGGCTCGTCGTCGACGGGAGGGATGCACATGAGGCCGTCGATCGCCAGACCGCAGTCGTCGCGGCAAAGGGTCATGAAACCTTCGAGGTCGAGTGGCAGCACGCCCGCTTTCTGCTCCTCCTCGCCGGTGTTGACTTGGACCAGCAGGCGGGGACGACGGCTGGAGCGTGTGAACTCGGCAGCGAGCGCGCGCGCCAGCTTCGGGCGATCCAGCGTCTCGATGACATCGACAAGCTCGACGGCCTCGCGGACCTTGTTGGTCTGCAGCGGTCCGATCAGATGCAGCTCGATGCCGGCGTAGCGATCTCGCAGGCCGGGCCATTTGGCTCTGGCCTCCTGGACGCGGTTCTCGCCAAACACGCGCTGCCCGGCATCCAGGATCGGGACAATGTCGGGCGCGTCGAACGTCTTGCTGACGGCGACGAGCTGAACCGCATCAGGTAGCCGACCGGCGGCCTCAGCTGCTTGGCGGATGCGGGCTCGAATTTGCTCGAGCCGCACCGCTGCATTGCCGGAGCCTGAACTGACCAACGCGTTCGACACGGCAGTCTCCGGTGACCCCGTTGAGGCAAGCTCAGTCGGGGATGATCGTCGTCGTCACACCCTCGACAGCCGACTCGGCAGGTGCGGCCGGTGCTGTGCCGATCAATGGAGCCACGCCGCCGGTCGTCGTGGTCGCGGCGGCTGTCGCCTGCTTGGCCTTCTGGGTGACCGCCTTGGTCGCCGTGGCGGAAGCTGTCTTGGTGGTCGCAGTCGGGGCCTTCGCCGTCTTGGTGACCTTCACGGTCTTCGTGGTGCTGGTGGCGGCGGCCGTCTTCTGCTTTTTCTGGGTCGCCGCAGCCGTCACACAGCGGGACTTGCTCGCCTGATTGAGCTCGACGTAGCGCGTGAATCTCGCTGTTTCATCGGCAGTCGGGGTGTATTTCGACTGGCCGAATTGAGCAAGCTTCTGTGGAATTTTATCGGCGCCGAGAGTGGCCAGCTCCGCCTTCACCTGCTCACAGGTGGCGGAGTTGACCGGGGGAAGCGCTGGAATCAGCGGCGCTGCCGCAATTGCCGCCGGGGCGGCGGTGCCCGCGATGGCGGCCGTCGCATCCGACCCGTTGTTGGTCGAGCAGCCGGCGAGCGCAGCGGCCGCCAGCACCAGGATGCCGGCCCATAGCCGGTTTGAGCGTGTCGCGTTCAAATTCCCCTCCTGAAGCCCTTAGCGTTCCCCGAATCACTGGGGACAAGGGTACCTGAGTGTCACGCCCTCTCGTCAACTAACACTCCACTTTACCGTTCATTATCCCCGACTTCGTTATCTGCCGCGAAGCGACAAACGGCCTCGAGGCCGCTTGACATCCGCCCGGCTTGGGGCTCCATGCAGGCCATTCCCATCCTCCGACCCGCAAGAACCAAGCCATGGCAGCCGAACGCTACAATGCTCCCGTACGCGAGCCACATTGGCAGAAGGTTTGGGAGGAGCGCAAGGTTTTCCTCACGCAGGACGACGATCCGCGGCCCAAATACTACGTGCTGGAGATGTTTCCTTACCCATCCGGGCGAATCCATATGGGGCACGTACGTAATTATACGATGGGTGACGTGCTCGCACGCACCAAGCGGGGGCAAGGCTTCAATGTGCTGCACCCGATGGGCTGGGACGCGTTCGGGCTGCCGGCTGAGAACGCGGCGATGGAGCGCAAAACCGATCCGGGCAAGTGGACGAACGGCAACATCGTGGTGATGCGCCGCCAGCTCAAGTCGATGGGCCTGTCGATCGATTGGTCCAGAGAGATCGCGACCTGCCACGTCGACTATTACCGCCATCAACAGAAACTATTCCTCGACATGCTGAAGAAGGGTCTGGCCTACCGGAAGGCCTCCAGGGTCAACTGGGATCCCGTCGACATGACTGTGCTCGCAAACGAGCAGGTGATCGACGGCCGCGGCTGGCGATCCGGTGCGCCGGTGGAGCAGCGTGAGCTGACGCAATGGTTCTTCAAGATCACGGCGTATGCCGACGAATTGCTGGAAGCGCTGCAGGGCCTGGAGAAATGGCCGGAGAAGGTGCGCCTGATGCAGGCGAACTGGATTGGACGATCGGAAGGCATGCTGATCCGATGGGCGCTGAAGGGCAAGGCTCTGCTGCAGGGCCACAAGGAGCTGGAGGTCTACACGACGCGGCCCGACACGCTTTACGGCGCGTCCTTCATGGCGATCGCGCCCGACCACCCGCTCGCCAAGGCCGCGGCGGCAAGCAATCCAGAGCTTGCGGCTTTTTGCGACGAATGCCGACGGATGGGAACTTCGGTTGCCGACCTCGAGACCGCCGAGAAAAGGGGATTCGATACCGGCATCCTGGCCGTGCATCCATTCGATCCGAAATGGACGGTGCCGGTCTACGTCGCCAACTTCGTCCTGATGGACTACGGCACCGGAGCTATTTTCGGCTGCCCGTCGGGAGATCAGCGCGACCTCGATTTTGCCCGTAACTACGGGCTGCCAGTGGTTCCGGTCGTGATGCCGAAGGGTGGCGACGCAGCGACGTTCGCTGTCGGCGACACGGCCTATGTGGACGACGGGGTGATGGTCAACTCGCACTTCCTCGATGGTCTCGACACCCAGGCCGCATTCGAGGAGGTCGCCAAACGGCTGGAGGGCCAGAAGCTCGGCCGCAAGCCTGCCGGAAAGCGGACCGTGAATTTCCGTTTGCGCGACTGGGGCATCTCGCGTCAGCGCTTCTGGGGCTGCCCGATCCCGGTCGTGCATTGCCCCGATTGTGGCGTGGTGCCGGTGCCGGACAAGGAGCTGCCGGTCAAGCTGCCCGAGGATGCGACGTTCGACCGGCCCGGCAATCCGCTCGACCGGCATCCGAGCTGGAAGCACGTCGCCTGCCCGAAATGCGCGGGCAAGGCCCAGCGCGAGACGGATACGATGGACACGTTCGTCGATTCGTCCTGGTATTTCGTGCGTTTCACGGCGCCAGGCGCCAAAACCGCCACCGACAGGAAGGCGGCGTCGCACTGGCTGCCCGTCGATCAGTACATCGGCGGCATCGAGCACGCGATCCTGCATCTGCTCTATTCGCGCTTCTTCACGCGAGCGATGTCGGAGACGAAGCACCTCGATGGACTGAAGGAGCCGTTCGAGGCGCTGTTCACCCAAGGCATGGTCAACCACGAGACCTATCGGCGCACCTCGGGCAATCAGAAGGGGCAATGGCTGACGCCGGCGGAGGTCCGCCTGGACGTCGATGGCGGGACGCGCCGGGCTTTCCTGATCGACACGGGCGAGGAAGTGGAGATCGGCCCGGTCGAGAAGATGTCGAAATCAAAGCGCAACACCATCGATCCCGACGACATCATCGGGCGCTACGGTGCCGATTGCGCGCGCTGGTTCATGCTGTCCGACTCCCCGCCCGAGCGCGACGTGCAGTGGACGGAAGCCGGCGTCGAGGGCGCCGCCCGCTACATGCAGCGGGTGTGGCGGCTGACCGATGAGGCCGCGAGCAGGGGATCGGCAAGGGGCAGTCCGCGCCCCGGCAGCTTCAACCCGGAGGCGGTCGAGCTGCGCAAGGCCGCCCATAAAACGCTCGACCTCTTCTGGCGCAATGTCGAGGGGCTGCGGTTCAATGTGGCCGTCGCGCAACTCCACGAGCTCGCCAACACGCTGCAAGGGGCGCTCGCCAGCAAGGCGGCTGGGCTCGAATGGGCGATCCGCGAGTGCGGGGAGCTGCTGGTGCAGATGCTGGGGCCGATGATGCCGCACCTCGCCGAGGATTGCTGGGCGAGGCTGGGATACAACACCTTGCTCGCCGATCAGCCCTGGCCCAAGCCCGAGGCGGCGTTGCTCGTTGACGACACGATCACCATTGCCGTACAGGTTAACGGCAAGAGACGGGACGAGCTCACGATTTCGCGCAGCGCAGCCAAGCATGAGATCGAATCGGCGGCGCTCAAACTCGAATCGGTGGTGCGCGCTATCGAAGGCCGCGAGGTCAAAAGGATCATCGTGGTGCCGCAGAGGATTGTGAATGTCGTGGCCTGAGGGACGGGCGAAGGCTGACAAGGGGCAGACGCGACGGGCTGTGCTCGTTGCGATCGGATTGGTTGCGACCGCGCCGTTGTTGTCGGCTTGCGGCTTTCAGCCCCTCTACGGCACGACGCAAACGACGGGCTCCAACCTCGTCGACCTGATGGCTGCCGTCGACATTTCGACTATTCCAGGCCGGGTCGGCCAGCAGGTTCGCAACGAGCTGATCTTCAAGACGACCGGCGGCGATCTGCCCGCCGAGCCGCAGTTCCGGCTCGAGATCGCCATGCGCGAGTCAGCCCAGCCGCTCCTCGTCGAGATCGATGGGGATGCCAAGGGCCTGGTATTTGCCATCGACGCCGACTTCAAGCTGGTGCGCGTCAGCGACAAGCAGGTGATGCTGACGGCCAAGGCATCGTCGCGAGCCGTCTACCAGAAGGTCGAGAGCATCTTCGCCAACATCCGCGGCCGCCGCGACGCCGAGGACCGCGCCGCACGCGTGCTGGCCGACAGCATCCGCACACGGGTAGCGGCGTTCCTGTCGAGCGCGGCTTAACTACCGCCGGGCGCACACGATTTCTTTCTCCGAGTCGAGTGCAACTTGACAACCGTGGGTCATTCGCTATCCTGTGCTCAATTACCCGCCGACAGCGTGCTGTCGGCTCAAGGGCCGCTCCTCGGGGCGGCTCTTGCTTTTGGTGCCGACAAACATGAAGACATTCGTTTATGTTGATGGTTTCAATCTATACTATGGAGCATTGAAGGGAACTCCCCACAAATGGCTCGACTTGGCAGCACTCTCCCGCCAGATCGTCCCTTCATACCACTCCATCAGCAAAATCAAGTATTTTACTGCGCGTGTTTCGGGAGCCAGAGACCCTGATGCGCCCAGACGGCAGCAAATCTACTTCTCGGCGCTTCGGACATTTCCAGAGATCGAGATCTGGCTCGGCTCATTTCTGACGAAGACGATTTGGCGCCCGATCCTGAACCTGCCAGTCGCCAACCAGCAGATCTCGACACCAACGCACGTCGTTCTTCCCGATGGAACTCACACCGTCAACTCTACGACGCCGCAGTCGCTCGTGGTCGCGAACTATCCCATGAAGGGATCGAAGAGAGCCAAGGCCAAGCAGCAACCGCTTGCCAACTCGGTGCTTGCGGAGGTCCATACCATGGAGGAGAAGGGATCGGACGTAAACCTCGCCGCGCACCTGCTGAACGACGCTTGGCTGGGAGTCTATGACACTGCGGTCGTCATCTCGAATGACACCGATCTCGTCGAGCCAATCAGAATGGTGACCCAGGAGCGCAAGAAGGACGTCACCATCGTGTGCCCAGGGCGTTGGCAGGCAGCTCCAAAGCTCACGCAGGTCGCAACCTCTCAGAGGCATATCAGGCCCGCCATGCTGGCAGCCGCACAGCTCGCCAATCCGATTCCTGGCACCAGCATCCTGAAGCCGGCTGGCTGGTAGGGACAGTCGGAGCAACGATCGGAGCCCCCATGGTCGACATCAAGGCAGGACAGGCGGAATCGTTTCTGAAGAAGCTGCCGCGCGAGATCGGAGCCGTGCTGTTTTATGGCAGCGACGCGGGGCTCGTCAGCGAGCGGGCGGAGAAGCTCGCCAAGACGCTCGCCTGCGACGCCAAGAATCCCGGCGAGCTGCTGCGGATGAGCGAGCAGGATCTGAGTGAAAATCCATCGCGGCTCGGGCTCGAGCTGCGGACCGTGCCGATGTTCGGCGGCCGCAACGTGCTGCGGGTGTCGGCGCAGGGGCTGTCGAAGCCGGACATCTTCGAGGATTTACTCGACGGCGAGCCGCTCGAAGGGTTTTTGGTGGTCGAAGCCGGTAACCTCAAGCCCGATTCCAAGCTGCGCGCCCTGTTCGTCAATGCGGCCAAGGCCGCGGCGGTTGCATGCTACGCCGACGAGGCGGCCTCACTCGGCGTGCTCGTCGACGAGGTGATGAAGGCCCATCGCTTGCGGATCGCGCCGCCAGCCCGCTTGCATCTGATCTCGCTGCTGGGTGCCGACCGGGCACTGTCGCGCAACGAGGTGGAGAAGCTCGCGCTCTACGCGGGCGACGGCGGCACGGTTGGGATCGAGGACGTGGACGCGATCGTGGGGGACGCTTCGGAGGAGGCGATCGACCGGATCGTGCTGCCGGCGGCGGGGGGGAAAGCGAAAACCGCGCTCAGGGAATTCGACAAGGCGGTCGC
>JANNSW010000383.1:0-18093 GCA_031403055.1 Hyphomicrobiaceae bacterium
TGCGGGTCTCGCCCTCGGCCAGATCCTCGAAGTCGCCGGCCGGATCGAAGGCGACGCTGCCGTCGCTGGCAATGGCGAAGCTGCCGCCGCTCGAGCCTGGGACCGCCGTGCCGACGAGCGCAGGCTCACCGTTGACGGCCGCGACGTGAAGGGGATCGGAGTCGGGCGCCGTGTCGTGGTCGGCACCTGCACTGTTGTCGGCGAGCACATTGCCGCCAGTCGAGACGTCCTCGCTCGCGTCGAGTGCATCATCCACGGCGACGGGCGCCGGGTTGGCGATGCGATAGAGCACGATCGTCGTGACGCTCGCGCCATGCGGGTCGGTGGCGGTGACGGTGACGGGGTAGACGCCGTCGCCGTTGGGACCGCCTTGCGACGCGCCGAAGCCGAGGGTGCCCGAGATCGTCGCCGTTGCCGGATCGAAGGTGAGACCGGGCGGCAGCTCGGCCGCGTCGAGTGACAGCGTCAACGTGTCGCTTGCATCAGGATCGGCGAAGAATGGTGCAAGCGGCAGCGAGGCCATCGCCGCGCCGTCGACCGCTACCTGCACCGGCACGATCGTCTGCGGATCGGCCGGGGGCTCGCCGGTCGTCGGATCGACCACGACGGGGGCATCGTTGGCGCCGGTCACGGTGACGGTGATGGTCGCCAGATCCGTGCCGCCATTCCCGTCCGAGACCAGATAGCTGATGGTGGTGATGCGGGTCTCGCCCTCGGCGAGATCCTCGAACTCGCCATTGGGATCGAAGCCCGCGAGGCCCCCCGCCGCGATCGTGAAGAGGCCGCCATTCGAGCCAGCGACTGGTGTTCCAACGCCCGCCGGTTCGCCATCGACGGCTGTGACCGAAAGCGTGTCGCTGTCGGGCGCGGTGTCGTGATCGGGGCCGGCGCCGTTGTCGGCGAGGACATCGAGCACGATCGGGGCATCCTCTCCGGCCGCGACCGCATCGTCCTGGGCGACCGGCGCGAGATTGGTGATCCGGTAGACGACCGTCGTCGTGACGCTCGAGCCATGCGGGTCGGTCGCGGTGACGACGATTGCGTAGACGCCGTCGCCGTCGGGTCCGCCCTGGGACGCGCCGGCCGCGAGCGTGCCCGCGATCGTGCCCGTCATCGGATCGAAGCTGAGGCCCGGCGGAAGCGTGGCCGGATCGACCGAAAGCTCGAGCATGTCGCTCGTATCAGGGTCGGCAAAGAAGGGCGCGAGGTCGAGCACGATTGGTGCCTCGCCGTCGCTCGCCGCCTGCTCGGGAACGATCGCTTGCGGGTCGGCCGGCGGATTGCCAGTCATCGGATCGATCACGATTGGCGCGTCGTTGACGCCCGCGACCGTCACGGTGACGGTTGCGATGTCGCTGCCGCCCTCGCCATCCGAGATCGTGTAGGCGAGCGTGGTCGTGCGGGCCTCGCCCTGGGCCAAATCCTCGAAGTCGCCGGCCGGATCGAACACGAGGCTGCCGTTGCTCTCGATGGTGAAGCTGCCCCCGTTCGATCCCGCAACCGGCATGCCGACGAGTGCCGGATCGCCATTGATCGCGGCGACGTGAAGGGCGTCGGCATCGGGCGCCGTATCGTGATCGGCGCCAGCGCCATTGTCGGCGAGCACCTGACCGGCGATCGCGACATCCTCGCTCGAGCCGAGCGCGTCATCCTCGGCGACCGGCGCCGGGTTCACAACGCGATAGAGCACGATCGTCGTGACGGTTGCGCCATGCGGATCGGTCGCCGTCACCGTGATCGGATAGGTGCCATCGCCGTTCGGCCCGCCCTGGGAGGCGGAGGGATCGACCACGCCCGAGATCTCGCCCGTCATGGGATCGAACGTGAGCCCTGGCGGCAGGTCGGCCAGATCGAGCGACAGGGTGAGCGTGTCGCTGGTGTCGGGATCGACGAAGAAGGGAGTGAGCGCGAGCGGTGTGATCGCGGCGCCATCGGTCACATGCTGGGCAGGCACGCTGGCGTTCGGGTCGGCGGCCGGCAGGCCGGTCGCGGGATCAATCACAATAGGCGTATCGTTCTCGCCGGTCACGGTGATGGTGACGGTTGCGGTATCGACGCCGCCATGACCGTCGGCAATGGTGTAGGTGATGACCGTGGCTCGGGTTTCGCCCGCCGCCAGGCCTTCGAAGTCGCCGGCCGGATCGAAGCTGTAGGTCCCGTTCGGCGCGACCGTGAAGACGCCGCCCGCGGAGCCTGGCACGCTCACGCCGACCAGTGCGGGATTGCCGTTGATGGCGGCGACGGCGAGCACGTCGCTGGTGTCGGGATCGGTGTCGTTGGCGATCAGGTCGCCGCCAGTGATGCCGCTCTCGGCCACGCTGCCGCTGTCGTTGACGGCATCGGGACCGTCATTGCTGCCGGCGACGGTCACGGTGATGGTGGCGGTATCGGTGCCACCCTGGCCGTCGCTGATGGTATAGGTGACCGTGGTCGTGCGCGTCTCGCCGGCCGCCAGATCCTCGAACCCGCCAGCCGGGTCGAAAGTGACGGCGCCATCGCCGCCCACGTTGAAGCTGCCGCCATTCGTGCCGGCAACCGCTGCTCCGAGCAGCCCGGCCGCTCCGTTGACCGCGGTCACAGCGATCGCGTCGCTGTCGCTGCCGCCGTCATGGTCGGCGCCTGTCCCATTGCCGGTGAGCGCGTTGCCGGTGACGATCGGGCCGTTCTCGGCGGCGGCGAGGGCATCGTCCTCCGCGACCGGCGCCGGGTTCTGGACCGTGAAGTTGAACGAGCGCGTGATCTCGGCGTCGCCGTCGGAAGCCGCGACCTGGATGGTGTAGACCGATCCCCCGCCCGGCGCCGGGAAGAGCCCATGCTGCGAGGCATCGGGATCGATGGTGCCGGTGATGAGGCCGGTTGCCGGGTTGTAGGAAAGCCCTTGCGGCAGGCCGCTGATGGTGAAGGCGAGCGGCTCGATGTCGGGATCGCTGAAGAGGGCGCCGAGATCGAGGTTGACGGCAGCGCCATCGAGCGCCGAGCGTGCGGGCAGTGTGCCCGCCTGCGGCGCGTCGTTGCGCCCATCGATGGTGATGGTGACGGTCGCGGTCGCCGTGCCGCCCTCGCCGTCCGCGATCGTGTAGCTGAACGTGTCGATCGCGCTCTCGTCGAGATCGAGCGATTCGAACGCGCCGTTTGGCTTGTACGTGTAGGTGCCGCCCGCATTGAGCGTGAGCAGCGCTCCCGACGGCAAGGCGACTTGGGCGCCGAGCGGAATGACCGCGCCGCTCGCGTTGAATCCGCCGGTGACAGTGAGCACGTCATGGTCCGCGCCGCCGTCGTGATCGTTGCCGAGCACAGTGCCGCCGATCTGGCTCGCGTTCTCGTGCGTCGCGTTGACATCGGCTGCCGCGATCGGGGCCGGATTGCCGACATTGAGCGCGAAGCTCGCGCTCGACGACGTGGTGCCGTCGCTCGCCGTGACGGTGATGGAGTAGAGACCGCTTCCCGCGAGTCCGCCTTGGGAAGCGTCGGCGGGTGCTGTGCCGCTGATGGCGCCGGTTGCAGGATCGATGGCGAGCCAGGCGGGCAGACCGGACGCGGAGTAGCTGAGCGTCTCGCCGTCGACATCGCTGAAGGCGGCGCCGGCCGGGATCGAGATGGCGTCACCGTCGGCGCGCGTCAGGTTCGCGATCGCGCCGGCTATGGGCGCGTCGTTTGCGCCGCTGATCGTGATGGTGACCGTCGCCGTGTCGCTGCCGCCCTGGCCGTCGGCGATGGTGTAGCTGAAGGTCTCGGTCGCCGTCTCGCCGGTGTCTAGCGCCTCGTAGGCGCCGTTCGGGTTGTAGCTGTAGGTGCCGTTGGCGTTGAGCGTCAGGATCGCGCCCGAGGGCAATGTGACGGGCGCGCCGAGCGCAATGGCGCCACCTGACGCGTTGAGCGCCGAGACGACCGTCAGCGGATCGCTGTCGTTGCCGCCGTCGCGATCGGCGCCGGAGCCGTGATCGGTGAGGACCGAGCCGGTGATGGCCGGGCCGTTCTCGCTGACGCCGAGCGCATCGTCGCGGGCGTCGGGCGCCGGATTGGAGACAGTGAAGGTGAACGTCGACTGCGCGCTGCTGCCATGGCCGTCGCTCGCGGTGACGGTGACCGTATGCGCGCCGCCGGAGCCGCCCTGTGAGGCGAGCGCCGTGAGCGATCCGGAGATGACGCCGGTCGAGGGATGGATCGAGAGGCCGGCAGGCAGGCCGGACGCCGAGTAGGTGAGGGCGTCGCCATCGGCGTCGGCAAAGGCGGGCGCGGTCGCAACCGAGATGCTCGACCCGTCGCTGGACGCCTGGTCGGCGAGGCTGCCCGCCGTTACCGGGTCGTTCTGCGCGTCGACCTCGATGGTCGAGAGCGCGATATTGCTGGTCGTCCCGAACGTCGCGTTGGTGACGGCGACCTCGATCACGCGATTTGCGGTGTCTGGGGTTTCCGACGTGTTGTTGAAGGTGATGGCCTTCAGCGCCGCTTCGTAGGTCGCGAGCGACGCAGTGCCCGAGAGCGCGACCGTGATCTGGCCGCCCGAGCTCGCGATCGAGTAGGCGAGGCCGCTGACGATGCCGCTGGCGGCGCTGCTGCCCGCGACGAGGAGCTGGTCGCTCGCCTTGGCATTGGTCAGCGTGACGGTCGCACTGTGCAGATCGGAGCCCAGCGCCGAGTGCTGCGTGATGTCGACATCGGCATCGACGACAGCAACGGCCGCCCCGTTCTCGGTGAAGCTCGCGTGGTAGCCGGTGCCGCCCGCGGTCGAGTTATTGGCGTCGAGATCGAGCCCGAGCATGTAGGTCGTGTTGGGCGCCGCGAACGTGAAGTCGCCGTCGCCGTCATGGAAGAAGAAGCGCTGGCCCCAGCCGATCTGGGCCGAGTAGGTCACGTCCCAGCTCGAGACCTTGCTCCAGTTGAAGGTCACCATCGAGTTCGGCTCGGCGAACTGGTTGGCGGTGCCGAGCACCGTCAGCGTTCCCCCGCCGACATGGGAGACGAGGTTGGTCGGGGTCTCGGTCGTAAAGGAGCTCAGACCGTTGAGATTCGGTGCAACAGCCTCGACCTCGAGCGTTGGCGGCGTTGCCACGATCGAGTCGTCGCCGTCGAGGTCGCGGATCGAGAAGCTCGGATCACCGACCGCACCGACCGTCTGATTGGTTCCGGCCTGAAAGATCTCCCAGCGCACGGTCGCGTCGCCGCTCGTGACTTTCAGCCACAGGTCGTCGCCCGACGTTGAGAACTGGATGTCGGCACCAACATCGGCCGCGGTGACGGTTGCGCGCACGTCGATCGCGGTGCCGCCGATGAAGCCGGCATTGTGCCAGATGGCGGTTGCGCCGGTGCTGGTTCCACCCGTGACGGTCGGAAGGCCGGACGCCGAGATCGAGAGCGGCGCGAGGATGCCCTGGAACTCGGGCGGGGTCAGGGGCGAGGCCTCGATCATGCCGATGCGGGATTCGAGATCGAAGTCGCCGCCGAGGTCGGAACCGCCGGTGTCGTCGGTCGAGGCCGCGACATCGGCGTCGGTCAGATCGGCGAGCAGTTGCACGAACGCGGCGCCTGCCTCGCCCTTGGCCACGTTGCAGCCATAGATCAGGATGTCACCGTCGGCGCCGAGCGCCGCTCCGATGGCGCGCAGGTCGCCGGCCGCATCGCGCAACCCGTCGGCATCGGTGCGATCGCTGCCCAGATGCAATTCGCCCGCCTCGCCATGGCTGACGATGTGGATCGCCGAGAGGCCTTCGCGTCCTTTGAGATAGGCCGCGATCTGCTCGAGGCCGCCCTGGTTCTGGTCGAGCAGGACGAACTCGGCATCCTCGCCGGCGGCGGCAACGATGGCGCCGGCGTCGCGCACGGCCGGATCGATGAAGACGATGACGGAGGCCTTGGGATCGGGGATGAGCGCAACCGGGCCCGGCGCGCCGTCGAGTGCTGGGGTGGGATCGAAGGTCGCCTCAGGGCCTGCATCGTCAGCTTGTGCGGGCTCGCTATCGGCCGCGTCGGGCACGTCACCATCGATCGCCGCATCCGCCGTCATCAGAGCGGCACCATCGAACATGATCCGCTCTTCCAGACGGCGCATCAGCACGATCGATTGCAGGCCAGCAAAGAGCTGGCGGCGCTCGAATGTCGGTTCGATCCGGCGGGCGGCTTCCGGGGTGGCGGTATCGGGGCGGGCGATCAGCGTCATCGGTCGGTTCTCCTGGGGCGATTTGATGCGCATGGCCGTCTTGCCAGGCTTGACTGGCAGCGGCTGCGGGGCTTCATTGCGGCCCGGAGAGAACTATCGCGGCCAAAAGTAAATATAAATCGAATGAAATGGCTAAATTACTCTAAGACATACGTATTTCCCGTGTAGTTCCGCATGGATATACTTATGTTGCTTGAAATCAACGCTATCCCTTGCCGATTTTCAAAGCGGCGGAATAGCACGGTTTCCCGATGGCAGTGCGTTCTCAGTGCTTGATCGCATAGATGTCGATCTCGATCACCATGCCTTCATAGGCGAGCGCCGGGAAGGGCACGCCGGTCGAGGCGGGGCCGGGCTCGGTGAAGCAGGCGGAGCGGATCGAGAGGTTGTCGTGGAGCACTTCGGCCGAAGCTTTGCCCTCGTAGCAGGAGAGCACCTTCACCACGTCGTCGAAGCCCGCGCCGAAGCCCTCGAGCACGCGGCGGATCATCTCCATCGCAATCCGCGTCTGCGCGACCATGTCGTCGGGCTTGATCACCTCGCCCTTGGGCGTGAGCGCGACTTGCCCGCCGATGAAGATCTTGGACCCGCATTTGAGGCCATGCTTGTAGGGCAGGTGGATCGGCCAGTCCCAGTGGTCCTTCGGCCAGACATGGGTACGGGGCAGCCGCTTGCCGTCGAGGCCGCGCATGGCGGTGATCTCGATGCGCGTGCGGTTGTCGGGGTCGGCCTGGCGGGGTACGGGAATGCCGGTTGCAGCCGGTCCCGGCTCCTCATAGAAGGCTGCGCGCACCCGGGCTGCGCCCTGCCAATCCTCGAAGGTGCCGCCGCCAGTGTAGAAGATATTGATCTTGACGGCGTCCTGATGATCGGCGCCGAAGGTTGCGAGCGCGTCGCCGATGCGCTCCATCACAAAGCGCGATTGTTCAATGAGATCGCCCGGCGCGTGCATGCTGCCGCTGGCGAGATCGGCGCTGAGGCCGGAGGTGTAGATCATCTCGCCTGCGCGCAGGGCGTGGGCGAAGGGCTCCGGCAGCTTCGCGAGGCCTGGAACGTCGACCGTCGTGCGCTCGATGCGCTTGCCGTCCGCGGCGCGCATGGCGACCGCCTCGATCTCGACGACCATGCCGGCATAGGCGAGCGCGGGCAGGGGAACCGCGGTGATGACGGGCCGAGCGCCCGCGGGCAGCAGGCGGCCGATATCGGCGAGAAACGCCTGCTCGTCGCCGCTACCGTCGTTGACGTAGAAGGCGGTCAGCTTCACGACATCGGCGAGGTCGGCGCCGAGCTCACCCAGAACCTTGCCGATATGGCCGACGACGGCCTTCGTCTGGGCCGCGAGGTTGCCCTGGTGCAGCACGTTTCCGACAGGGTCGAGATCGACCTGCCCGCCCACATGGATCATCTCGCCGTCCCTGAGGCCATGCTTGTGCGTGACCTTGATCGGCCAATTCCAATGGCCCTTCGGCCAGCTGTGGGTACGACTGCGGATGCTGGTCGTCATGGGGCGCTCCTTCGGGACCGCAAGGCCCGACGATGGCGGATCCTTGCGTCAAAACTGCGAGCTTGTATTTTATAGGTCAAAGTCCTATAGTTCTGTGTCTGGAGAGCATGCGCTTGCGGGTGTTCAAGATCAAGATCTTCCGGCGGTTCCAAAGGAAGGAAGGCATGTCAGATGCCGCACTGTGCGAGGCCATTGTCCGCGCGGAGGACGGTCTCATCGATGCCGATCTCGGTCGCGGTCTCATCAAGCAGCGCGTGGCTCGCGAGGGCGCCGGACGGAGCGGCGGCTTCCGCACGATCATCGCCTATCGTGCCGGTACGCGTGCCGTATTCGTTTACGGGTTCGCCAAGAGTAGCCGTGACAACATCTCGGCCGAGGACGAACGGGATCTGGCGGAGACCGGTTCGCTGCTTCTCGGGCTCGATGCAAAGGATATCCGGTCGATGATCGAGGGCGGCAAGCTTTGGGAGGTCGCGTGCGATGAAGAAGAGCAGGATTAAGTATCGGAGCGAGATTGCCGAGGCCATGCACGAGACCGTGCGCGGCATGCACAAGCTCGGCCTCGTGGACAAGAGGACGATGCGCGAGTTCGACGTGCGCTGTCTGACCTCGGTCGAGGACCTGAAGCCCGAGGATATCGTCGCCATGCGCGAGCAGGAAGGCATCAGCCAGGCCGTGCTTGCGCTCGCGCTCAACGTCACGACGGACTATGTGAGCAGAATCGAGCGCGGGACGAAGCGGCCGAGCGGCTCGACACTGAAGCTTCTGTCGCTGTTGCGCCGGAAGGGCTTCGAGGCGATCCTCTGAGTGGCTCGTAGGCGGGGGATGCGAAGCGGGCACCGGTCGCAGAAGCCCGGTCCAATGCAGCTCACCGGAAACAGCAGGACATGACCACATGACGGCGATCCCTCCCGATCCCTTCGATCTGACCGGGCGAGCCGCGCTCGTGACGGGAGCGTCTTCCGGGCTGGGCGCTCATTTCGCGCGCGTGCTCGCCCGTCATGGTGCCAAGGTTGCAATTGCGGCGCGGCGCGGCGATCGGCTCAGCGTCCTGGCGGCAGAGATCGCGGCTGGGGGAGGTCACGCCGTCGCCGTCGAGATCGATGTGGCCGATCCCGGCTCGGTCGCGGCCGGGGTAAGTGCAGCGAGCGAAGCGCTCGGGCCGCTGACGATTCTCGTCAACAATGCCGGCAACACCAGGAGCATCTGGTTCACGGCCATGTCGGAGGAGGACTGGCGCGGCGTGCTCTCGGTCAACCTCGACGGCGTCTTCCGGGTTGGCCAGGCGGTCGCTCGCCATATGCAAGCCCATCGCCAAGGTGGCTCGATCGTCAACATCTCGTCCGTGCTCGGGCTCGGCGTCGACAAGAAGGTCTCGGCCTATGCCGTCTCCAAGGCCGGTGTCATTCAGCTCACCAAGGCGATGGCGCTGGAGCTCGCCCGCGACAATATCCGCGTCAACGCGCTTGCGCCCGGGTACTTCCCCTCCGAGCTGACGGGCGATTATCTGTCGTCGCAAGAGGGGCGGCGCGTGCTCGAGCGCTATCCCATGCGCCGGGCGGGCGAGCTGTCCGAGTTCGACGGGCCGCTGCTGCTGCTGGCCTCGGATGCCGGCTCCTACATGACCGGCAGCACGCTGGTGGTCGACGGGGGCGCGCAGTTGACCCTGGGATGAGCGGCGTCCCGCACTGGCGTTCGCCGCATTTGCCCCTATGCTAGGTCGAAGAAGCTGGAATCGCTGCGCGATCCTTACAAACACGAGGCTCGATGTTGCTACGCCTGTCCGAGAGCAAGTCGCCGATCGCGCCCTGGAGCATGCGGCTCGCGCTGCTGTCGCTGCAGCTCTTGATCGTGGGCGTCGCGCTGCACCGGTTCGCATCGCTCTCCTCGACCATTGCCATCAACCTCTTGGTGGTTGCGATCGCAGGAGCGGCGATCGCGGCCTTGGTTGCGTTGTGGGCGCTCGGGCGGATCTGGACGAGAGGCGAAAGCGGCGCGACGTCGGCGGTCGTCGGCCTTCTGGTTGGGCTCGGCGTTTTCGGCTGGCCCGCTGCTTTCCTGCCACAGTTCCTGGCACGGCCGATGCTGACCGACGTCACGACCGACGTATCCTCGCCGCCGGGCTTTTCGGCGCTCGCCAGCGCACGCGCCATGGATGGGAGGCCGACCGGCTATCCGGGTGAAGCGTTTGCCGCCGCCCAGCAGAAGGCCTATCCCGATATCCAGCCGATCATCACACCCAAGAGCAGCTTCGATGCCTTCGTGGTTGCACGCGAGGTGGCCAAGAGCCTGGGCTGGGAGATCGTGCGCGAGCAGCAGCCGGGCAAGGAAGGCGGCACCGGCATCATCGAGGCGACCGATCAGACCCTGATCATGGGCTTCACCGACGACATCTCGATCCGCGTGACGGGCGACGACAAGATCTCGCGCGTCGATCTGCGCAGCGCATCGCGGATCGGCATTCACGATCTCGGGCGCAATGCCGATCGGTTGCGGACCGCCCTGAAGCAGATGTACCTCGCCCTCGACGCGACGGTCACGACCGACCAGGCCGAGGACGAGGTTGCCAGCAAGGACGGCGGCGCGTCGTCTAAGAAGAAGCGGAAAAAGAGCTCTTCAGGCTCGGAGAACCGTCGCAAGAAACAAGTCGCTTCTCAATCAAGTACTCGATATGAGCAAGCAAGGAAAGCGCAGCAGCAGAAGCAACATGTCCGTCGACGGAAGGGTATACAATCTTCAAAAGAGCTGAGATAGTCGCGTTACCAGCCCGGATCGCGTCGAGCACCATGGTCTCGCGCATCTTGCGGTGAACGATGTAGGCTCTGACCATGCGCTGGGGCTCGCGAATGCTCTCGCCGTGGCCTGACAGATAGATCCGGTCTTTGCGCGCCGTCAGCCGCTCCAGCGAGCGCATGTAGTCGCCCATGTTGCCCTCGGGCGGCGCAATCACGCTGGTGTTCCATCCCATCACATGATCGCCCGAGAACAGCAGGCTCTGCGCTGCCACCGCAAAGCACAGATGGTCGGGGGCGTGGCCGGGTGTATGCAGCACCTCGAGCTCGAGGCCATCGGCTGCGATCCGGTCGCCATCCCGGAGCGCCCGATCGGGGCGGAAATCGAGGTCGAAGAAGGTTTTCGCGCGGGGGTCCTCGTGCGCGATGCCGCGGCTCGATTCGACCGGACCGAATCCTGCCGTCAGCGCGCCGGTCGCAGCCTTCAAGGCAGACAATCCCGCGGAGTGGTCCTTGTGGGTATGGGTCAGCACCAGCTGAGTGATCGGTCGGCCGGTGGCAAAGCGCAGGATCGCGCTGCGATGGTCCTGGTCGTCGGGGCCCGGATCGACGACCGTCAGCTCGGCGTTTCCCAGGATGTAGGTATTCGTGCCCTTGAAGGTGAACGGGCTCGGATTGTTGGCGACGATCCGATGGATGCCGGGCGCGACCTCCACGGCCATGCCATAGGCTGCGTCCATCTCCCGGTTGAATGCGATCTCCGAGCTCATGCGGCACCCCGTTTTTCGGCCCTGCTTCGCTACGACCCTGGTCGCTGGCTTGTAGCCGCTCACGAAGCTTTGTCGAGCCCGTGTACGGCATACATGGTAGACGATGCGAGATCCGCCAACCCTTGGAGATTGAACATGCGTCCGATGCTTTTCGTTGTCGTGGCTGCCGCCTTCGCCGCCGTCGGCATGGCTGGCGTAGCTGCCGGCTCCCTCTCGAGCCAGACGCCCCGTGTCGAGCCCGTCACGGTGTCGGCAAAGACCTGCCCGGAGGGCTACCGCCTGACGAAGAAAAACAAATGCGTGCAGATTCGCGGCTCATCGGGCTCGTTCTGATCGACGCCCGCCGTCCACTCCCCCGGCAGCCGTCGTCCCCGCCATCGAAGCGGCCCACACGTCGAGGGCCGCTTTGGTTGCGGCCACATCGTGCACGCGGATAAGCTGGACGCCCTGACAGGCGCCGGCAAGTGCGGCTCCAACCGAGCCGTTGACCCGCTTGCCGGCTTCGCTGACGCCGGTCAACTGGCCGATGAAGCGCTTGCGTGACGCCCCCAACAGCACCGCGCAACCCAGGCCATGGAACAGCGCCAGCCCCGCCATGATCCGCAGATTGTGCTCGAACGTCTTGCCGAAACCGATGCCGGGATCGACGATCAGCAGCTCGCGGCGCAGACCCGCCGCCTCGCATGCGGCGATCCGCTGCTCCAGCATGTCGTAGACGTCGGTCAGGACATCGTCGTAGCGCGGATCGACCTGCATTGTTTTGGGGTCGCCGAGCGCGTGCATCAGCACGACGGGAAGCTCGCTCGCGGCGGCGACCTCCAGCGCTTGGGGATCGTGGCTGAGCGCCGAAACGTCGTTCAGCATGCCCGCGCCCGCCAGGATCGCGCGCCGCATTACCTCGGCCTTGCGGGTGTCGATCGAGATCAGAGCCTCCGTCCTGCTGCGCAGCCCCTCGATCACCGGGATCACACGGTCGAGCTCCTCGGCCAAGGGCGTCGGCTCGGAGCCCGGCCGCGTCGATTCGCCTCCGATATCGAGGATCGCGGCGCCCTCTTCCGCCAGCCTCAGGCCATGGTCGATCGCGGCCTGTGTGCCGGCGAGGCTCCCCCCGTCGGAAAAGCTGTCGGGTGTGACGTTGACGACGCCCATCAGATGCGGGCGTGCCGGGTCGAGCCCGGCCAGCCGGCGGCGCGGCCGCGTCAGCCGGTCGAGCACGGTATCGGCCTCCAGATAGTCGCTGCGGGTGTCGCTCTCCCACACCTCGCCGAGCGCGACCGTGCGGCGCGAGACGGCAGCCCCGTCGCGCCGGATCACCTCGAGGCCCATGAAGTCGAAGGGTCCATTGCCACAGAGCGGCAGCGCACCCGAATAGCTCGCCGGCTCGCGGCCGCGCTCAGCGGGAACGAGGCCAACGGGGCGCAGATAGATGCGGTGGGTCATGGTGAGTTGGGGAGTAGGGAGTGGGGAGTGGGGAGTAGATAGTAGGACACGGTTCTTGAGGCCGCTACTCCCTACTCCCCATTCCCCACTCCCACTTTCACCGCACGCCCAGCTTCTTCTGCAGGCTCGATGACGAGGTCGTGTACTGGAACATCAGCTTCTTGTCGGGGAAGACGATTTTGTAGGCGGCTTGCGCCATCAGCGCAGCCTCGTGGAAGCCCGACAGAATGAGCTTCAGCTTGCCCGGATAGGTGTTGATGTCGCCGATCGCGAAGATGCCCTTCTCGCTCGTCTCGAATTTTTCCGTGTCGACGGGGATGAGGTTCTCGTCCAGGTTCAACCCCCAGTTGGCGACCGGACCGAGCTTCATGGTGAGCCCGAAGAAGGGCAGCATCCGCTCAACCGGGAGCCGGTTCTCGGCGTTGCCGGCGCCGCGAACGGTGACGCCTTCGAGCTCGCCGCCCGCGCCGTGCAGCGCCGTCACCTGGCCGATCTCGAGGCGCATCTTGCCGGCCCTGACCAGCTCGCGCATCTTCTCGACCGAATGCGGCGCCGCGCGAAAATCGTCGCGCCGGTGCAGCAGCGTTACGCTCTTGGCGATCGGCTGCAGGCTGAGCGTCCAGTCGAGTGCCGAATCGCCTCCACCCACGATCAGCACGTCCTTGTCCCGGAACGCGTCGATCTTGCGCACCGAGTAGAACACCGACGTGCCTTCATAGCCTTCGATGCCGGGCAGCGGCGGGCGCTTGGGCGTGAACGAGCCGCCACCGGCTGCGATGACGACCAGCTTGCACACGATCTCGGTGCCCGCGTCCGTCACCAGTTTGAAGCGTCCATCGGGCAGGCGATGCAACTCGTCGATGCGCTCGTTGAAGTGGAACTGCGCGCCGAACGGCTTGATCTGCGTCATCAGCTTGTCAGTCAGCTCCTGGCCGGTCACGATCGGCAGCGCCGGGATGTCGTAGATCGGCTTCTCGGGATAGAGCTCGGTGCATTGCCCGCCAGCCCGGTCGAGAATGTCGACGACATGGCATTTCATATCGAGCAGGCCGAGCTCGAACACGGCAAACAGCCCGCACGGCCCTGCCCCGACGATGAGAGCGTCGGTCTCGATGCTGGAAGCGCCGTTTTCGGCGGGCGCCGCGGACGCGCTCATGGGTCACCTCGGGGGATGGCTTGTTGATGTTCGGCTTGCCCGTCTTCTCGCGGATCGCGAGCCCGCCCGCAAGTCCGGAAGCGACATGGCCCGGCATGCGGTTCGCTCGCGCCGAGTGAAAAGCATCCCCTGCTGTTCCCGGCGGAACAGCGAGCCCGTGGCTGCAGGCGCATATTTGTGCCTACGGGACGCGGTGATGAGCGCCTCGACCCGACAACAACGGGCAAAAGCCCTCTGGAGATGATCATGAAAATCAAAGGCACGAGCCTGGCCGAAGTGCTGCAGGGCACCGACGCCAACGATCGCATCACGGGCCTCGGCGGTAGCGACACCATCGGTGGCCTCGGCGGCAACGACAAGATCTTCGCCGACCACGCGAACGACATCCTGACCTATGGCGACGATCTGGTTCATGGCGGAGCCGGCAACGATCTCATCGCCGGCTACAGCGGCGACGACCGGCTGTTCGGCGGCAGTGGCAACGATACGCTCAAAGGCGGCGCCGGCATGGACACGCTGAAAGGCGGCTCGGGCGACGATGTCCTCAGAGGCGGTACCAGCACCAACACGTTGACCGGTGGCAAGGGCGCCGACAGGTTCCTCGCAGGCCCCCTCGATGAGCACACTCCCACGGGAACCGGCGGCCACCAGGACACGATCACCGATTTCAAATTGGGCGTGGACCGGATCGACCTGCGCACGGCCCAGTCGGAGACGGAGTTCTCCCAGCTCCACATCAGCGATCACGCCGAAGGCATCGAGATCGACTACACGGGCGGAGCCTTCTTCCTGATCGGAGTACACAGCATAAAAGAGTCCGATTTCATCTTCTGACCGGTCACGATCGACAGCCCCGGGATGCCGGTAACCGGCTTCTTGGGGATCGAGCTCGATGCACTGCCCGCCCGGCCGGTCGAGCAGGCCGGCCCGGCGACGACCGGATAGAGGCCGTTCGGCCCGCGTTTCGCCGGTCCCAACGCCAAAATCGGCATGGTTAACGGTCGATTGCCAAATTTCGTCAATCTCTTGGCTACCTTCCGCCGCGATACTGGGCGATGACGCCCGTTGGCGTCTTGCGCTTGGGAGATGAGTTTGCCCCTTTTCCACAATCAGAGATTGCAGCCGTTGCGTTGTCCGCGTCTGACGTCCGGGTTCGCACGAGCCTCGATCGTCGGTTTCGGTTTGGCCTTGGTGCTAGCCACGATCACGCCGCCCACGCCGGTTCTCGCTCAATCCACCCAAGAGGGTCAGGCGCCGATCCGGCTGCGCAATATCGATGTGACCCGGTCACGCGCCACCGAGAGGCCGCGCAACGAGGACGACCAGGCCCTCGTCGGCGGCTGGCCGCTCTACCGCACGGAGAAGGGGCAGCAGGCCTTCAACGATTCGATGGCGACGCTCGCCGCGACCGACGGCCCGCCCCCTGCTGCCGCGGTTTTTGCGGGCTGCGAGCAGCTCGATTGCAAGCTCTCGTTGCCGAAGATCGACGAGGATGGCTGGATTCCGCCCGGCAGGATCTGGCTGTCGCCGAGCCAATATGTGCTGATCGTGCAAAGCCCACGGCTGCCCGAGGGCAAGCCCTACCGGCGGCGCAACTTCTCCAGCATGCGCATTTTCGTCTATCACGAGTTCCAGAACTCGACGCTCAACACCGACATCTACGACACGGTGTCCTCGCATGCCTTCTCTGTGTTCGTGCCGCTCTACATGAGCAAGCCGCGCAAGGACGCCCACGGCACCGGCTTCGTCACGATCGTGCAGGTCGCCCCCTACGACGTGGTGAGCATCCATGCCTCCAACATGGGCAGCGCCGGCCCGGGCATGGAGGTCGCGAAGAACTCGGCTGACCCGCTCGACCCGCTCCAGGCCTCGGCCGGCATCCTGATCGGCACCATCATCAAGGCGGCAGCCCCGCACCTGAAGGTCGTCAACCACCGGGGCAGCGAGGGCCGCCCGATGCTGAAGGCCTATGAGCAGCGCCTCGAGCGGCTGAGCGGGCGCTCCGATGCACCGGTCCTGGCACTGCCGTTCGTGCCCGCCCCGCCCGAGCGTGTGGCCGTCGCCTTGGGCGGTCTCGGCGACCTGGTCCTGCGTCCTGGCGCCTCGCCGCGCGTCGCTTCGCTCGGAACCGCATCATTGCAGGTCGCATCCGAAATGCCGGTGCTCGTCGTTCCGCTGACGCGGGTGACACGCTCGATTGGACCACCTGAGCCCGAGGACGAGTTCACGCTCATCGGGCCGATCGAGCGGGTCCGCCGTCCGGCAGTCGCACTCGACAACCTTTCGGGGGGATGAGCTGCCCGGCTCGGGGTGACCCGTCAGAACTGCTTCTCGGGTACGCGCACCACGAGGCCGTCGAGCTCGGCCTTGACCTTGATCTGGCAGGAGAGCCGGCTGGTGGGGCGGACATCGAACGCGAAGTCGAGCATGTCCTCCTCCATCTCGGCGGGCTTGCCGGTACGCTCGGTCCAGGCGTCGTCCACATAGACGTGGCAGGTGGCGCAGGCGCACGCGCCGCCGCATTCGGCCTCGATGCCGGGCACGCCATTCTTCACGGCGGCCTCCATCACGGTCATGCCGGGCTCGGCCGAAACCTCGTGCGCGGTGCCGTTATGCTCGATATAGGTGATCTTGGCCATGTGCCGGAATGCTGCCTCTCGCCGCCTCGGAATCGCCTCTCTATAAGGCAAGTGCGGCGCTGCAGCCAGTGGGGTGCCGGCTGCGCGGATTGCGACATCGCGGACCCTCCGGCAGGCAACGCGTTGTGTCGCGGGGCATGCGACGGAGACAAATCGGCGCACGGAAGGCATTCTCGCGGCGCGCACCAGCGTGCTAAGGGAGGTCGCACTTCGAGTTCGACCCGTCCGCCATCGCCTGCCCATTGCGCCCGCGAGGACCTGCTCCATGACGACGACCGCAGCCGCCATAACCTTCTCCCTCGACGGCCGCGAGGTGAAGGCGGAGCCCGGCGAGACCATCTGGCAGGTCGCCGAGCGGCAGGGCACCACCATCCCGCACCTGTGCTGGCTGCCAGAGCCCGGCTATCGGGCGGATGGCAATTGCCGTGCCTGCATGGTCGAGATCGAGGGCGAGCGGACGCTTGCCGCATCCTGTATCAGGAAGCCCGCGCCCGGCATGAAGGTGAAGTCGGCGTCCGAGCGCGCGGTCAAGGCCCGCGCCATGGTGATGGAGTTGCTCGTCGCCGACCAGCCGCCCCAGGCAGAGGCCTGCGATCAGGTCGCGCGCTTCTGGCACTGGGCGGACGCCCAGCAGGTCACGCACTCGCGCTTTCCGGCGCGCAATGGCGACGGCTCGCATGCCCGTCATGATGGTACGCGGCCCCCGGCCGACGCTCCCGACGTATCGCACCCCTCGATGGCGGTCAATCTCGACGCCTGCATCAATTGCGGGCTGTGCGTGCGTGCCTGCCGCGAGGTGCAGGTGAACGACGTGATCGGCATGGCCTATCGGGGCCACGGCTCGAAAATCGTGTTCGATTTCGACGATCCGATGGGCGACTCGACCTGCGTTGCGTGCGGCGAATGCGTGCAGGCCTGCCCGACCGGCGCCTTGATGCCGAAATCGATCATCGACCTTGCGACCATGGCGGGCACGCGCAAGGTCGATCGCGAGGTCGATTCGGTCTGTCCCTATTGCGGCGTCGGCTGCCAGATCACCTACAAAATCCGCGACGAGAGGATCGCCTATGTCGAGGGCCGCAACGGGCCGGCCAACGAGAACCGGCTGTGCGTGAAGGGCCGCTTCGGCTTCGACTATGTGACGCATCCCCACCGGCTGACCAGGCCGCTGATCCGCAAGCCGGGCGTGCCCAAGGGTTTGAATGCCGATCCCGGCAATTTGCTGACCCACTTCCGCGAGGCGAGCTGGGACGAGGCGCTCGACGCGGCGGCAAATGGCTTCTTGCGCTTGCGCGACAGCCATGGCGGCAAGGCGGTCGCGGGTTTTGGCTCGGCCAAGTGCTCGAACGAGGAAGCCTATCTGTTCCAGAAGCTCATTCGCACCGCGTTCGGACACAACAACCTCGACCACTGCACGCGCCTTTGCCACGCTTCCTCGGTGGCGGCGCTGATGGAGGGTATCGGCTCGGGCGCGGTGACGGCGACCTTCACCGAGTGCCTGAAGTCCGATGTGATCATCATCATCGGCGCCAATCCGACCGAGAATCATCCTGTCGCCGCCACCTATTTCAAGCAGGCGGCCAAGCGCGGCGCGACCTTGATCGTGATGGACCCGCGCGGCCAGGCGATGAAGAAGCACGCCAAGCACATGCTGCAGTTCCGCCCGGGCAGCGACGTCTCGCTGCTGAACGCCAT
>JANNSW010000384.1:0-8538 GCA_031403055.1 Hyphomicrobiaceae bacterium
AGGGATTTGAGGTCACGCTCGGCGCGCGCGATCGCAAAATCCTCGAGCAGGTTGCCACCGGCATACATGACCGCCACCACCACGCCGGCTAGTGGCTCACCCAGGAGAAGGGCCGCCGACATGGAGACAAAGGCGACCGCATCGACTCCCAATCGCCCGGCAATCAAGTCGCGAGCCATCGATACCGCGAGACCGGCGACGACGGGGACCGTCCCGGCTGCCCAAAGCCAGCCGGCAAGCTGCGGCCGCCCTGCGAGCCAAACAAAGATTCCAAGAACGAGACCTGCCAGCGCGATCACGATCAACGCTCGGCGGACGAAGCGATCGGTCACCCATTCCAATCCACGATCGCCTTTGCTGCTTGGGCCACCCGCCACATTCCTCGAGCGTTGCCGCGTGGTTAAACCCCGACCACCGGTTGGGCTGCAACCATCTTGCGGTCCGGTACTCTAACCTTTGCATCCACCATTACAGAGAATTGGCTCGACGCCCGAGCAGGACGGGTTTGCGACCAGTGATCAGTCGTGTAGGCGGCAATGGCGTTGAGGCAATTGACCTGGATCAAGGCGACCGTACGCCGATGCAATATCAGTCACGCCTCCTGACCTCGCGCTGCAAGGGGCTCAGGCGCGACGACGTATTCGGGCCCGGGGGAGCCATGACCGACACCACAGCCGAACGCCACGCGCTTGGCGACGCGATGACCATGCTGGTGGCCGTCGTGCTGGCCGGCCTCGGACTCATGTTGTCGCTGGGATCCAACGAGCCGGCCATGGTGTTCCACGGCGGACTGATGACCATCGCAGCCGTTGCAGCCGGGCTTTATCTCATCGGCCATCTCACCAGCGGCCAGCACATCGCCGCATCGACGGAGTACTTCGACGGCCCGATCAAGGTCGCAACCATCGCCGCCATCATCTGGGGGATCGCGGGTTTTCTGGTCGGCGACATTCTCGCCTGGCAGCTGGCGTTCCCAGCGCTCAATCTCGACCTGCCCTGGACGAGCTTCGGGCGCCTGCGCCCGCTTCACACCTCGGCCGTGATCTTCGCCTTCGGCGGCAACGTGCTGATCGCGACCTCGCTCTACGTGGTGCAGCGCACCTGTCATGCGCGCCTCGTCGGCCGCTGGTCACCCTGGTTCGTCGTCTGGGGCTATCAGCTCTTCATCGCGATCGCCGGCACCGGCTATCTGCTCGGCGTCACCCAGGGCAAGGAGTACGCCGAGCCCGAGTGGTACGCGGACCTGCTGCTGACGGTCGTGTGGGTCACCTATCTGCTCGTCTTCCTCGGCACGCTGATGCGCCGCAAGGAGCCCCACATTTACGTGGCGAATTGGTTCTATCTCGCCTTCATCGTCACCGTGGCGATGCTGCATCTCGTCAACAACGCGACCATCCCCGTCAGTTTCACCGGCGCCAAGAGCTACATCATCTACGCCGGGGTCCAGGACGCGATGACGCAGTGGTGGTACGGGCACAACGCGGTCGGCTTCTTCCTGACCGCGGGCTTCCTCGGCATCATGTACTATTTCATCCCCAAGCGCGTGGAGCGGCCGGTCTATTCCTATCGTCTCTCGATCGTGCACTTCTGGACGCTGATCTTCCTCTATATCTGGGCAGGCCCGCACCATCTGCACTACACGGCGCTTCCCGATTGGGCGCAGACGCTGGGCATGACCTTCTCGATCATGCTCTGGATGCCGTCCTGGGGCGGCATGATCAACGGCCTGATGACACTGTCGGGCGCCTGGGACAAGCTGCGGACCGATCCGGTCGTGCGCCTCCTTGTCGTCTCGGTCGCCTTCTACGGCATGTCGACCTTCGAGGGCCCGCTGATGAGCATCAAGGCGGTCAACTCGCTCTCCCACTACACGGACTGGACCATCGGCCACGTGCATTCGGGCGCGCTCGGCTGGGTGGCGATGGTGTCGTTCGGCGCGATCTATTGCCTGGTGCCGTGGCTGTGGAACCGGCGCGGCCTCTACTCGCTGAAGCTGGTCGAGTGGCACTTCTGGGTCGCGACCATCGGCATCCTGCTCTACATCACCGCCATGTGGGTGTCGGGCATCACCCAGGGCCTGATGTGGCGCGCCTACGACAAGCTCGGCTTCCTGCAGTACTCGTTCATCGAGACGGTCGAGGCGATGAAGCCCTACTACCTGATCCGTGCCGTCGGCGGACTCCTGTTCCTCTTGGGCGCGCTGATCATGGCCTACAACGTCTGGCGGACGATCCGGGGCGATGCGCTCCTCGATGAAGCCGATCAGCCGCGCGTTGCGGCCGCGCCCTCACTCCGTCTGCAGCCTGCGTAGGTTGGGTCAAGGGCCCGTAGGCCCGCGACCCAACAATCAACGGCGTGCCGGTAATTGTTGGGTCGCGCTACGCTTGACCCAACCTACGGTGAGAGAAAAATATGAACCACTCCGTCATCGAGAAGAACTCGATCATCCTGCTCGTCGGCATCCTGATCGCCGTGTCGATCGGCGGCATCGTTCAGATCGCGCCCCTGTTCTGGATCGAGAGCACGATCGAGAAGGTGAAGGGCATGCGGCCCTATACGCCACTCGAGCAGGCCGGGCGCGACATCTACGTGCGGGAAGGCTGCTATGGCTGCCACAGCCAGATGATCCGCACCTTGCGCGACGAGGTCGAGCGCTATGGCCACTACAGCCTCGCCGCCGAGAGCATGTACGACCACCCGTTCCAGTGGGGCTCGAAGCGCACCGGGCCAGATCTCGCGCGCGTCGGCGGCAAGTACTCCGACCAGTGGCATGCCGAGCACATGGCCGACCCGCGCTCGGTGGTCCCCGAAAGCATCATGCCGGGCTATCCCTGGCTCGCCGGCCAGCCGCTCGATGTGGCCGAGATCGAAGCGCGCCTGAAGACTTTGCGCCTCGTGGGCGTGCCCTACTCCGACGAGATGATCGCCAACGTGAAGGCTGACGTGGCAGCCCAGATCGATCCCGATGGCGGGCCCGGCAGCGATCTGCTGAAGCGCTACCCGAAGGCGAAATACGCCAAATTCGACGGCCGTCCCGGCACCGGGCCTTCCGAGCTCGATGCGCTGATCGCCTATCTGCAGATCCTCGGCCAGATGGTCGATTTCGCCTCCTTCGACGTCAACGGTCCGAACACGAGGTGATGCAGCCATGACCTACGACACCGTCGCCTCGATCAGCCAGGTGCTCTCGCTGCTGATGTTCATCGCCATGTTCGCCGCCGTCCTCGTCTACGCGCTGTGGCCCTCGAACGGCCGGCGCTTCGAGCAAGCACAACGGGCAGCGCTCGACCTCGACAAGAGGTCACATTCCGGACGGGGACAGGCATGAGCAAGGAACGCGATATCGACCATGTGACCGGGGTCGAGACCACCGGCCACGAGTGGGACGGCATCAAGGAGTTGAACAAGCCGCTGCCGAAGTGGTGGCTCTATACGTTCTATGCCTGCATCGCCTGGGCGATCGGCTACTGGGTGCTGTTTCCGGCCTGGCCGACGCTGACCGGCTATACCAGGGGAACGCTCGGCTACAGCCAGCGGCTGACCTTGGCCGGGGAGATCCGGACCGCCAAGGCGGCGCAATCGGGCCTGTGGGATCAGCTCGACAAGGCGCCGATCGGGGAGGTGTCGCGCGACGCCGAGTTGCTGCGGTTCGCGACCGCGGGTGGTCAGGCTGCTTTCCAGACCAGCTGCGCCGCTTGCCATGGCCGTGGAGCGCAAGGCGCCGTCGGCTATCCCAATCTCAATGACGACGACTGGATCTGGGGTGGCAGCATCGACGACATCCACAAGACCATCCGGTTCGGCGTCCGCACCGATCATCCCGACACCCGCACCTCGCAAATGCCCCGCTTCGGGCTCGACGACATTCTGCCCGCCGACCAGATCGCCGACGCGGCCGACTATGTACTCTCGCTTTCGGGCGCGAGCACCGACCAGGCGGCGGCTGGGCGGGGCGCTCTGCTGTTCAAGGATCAGTGCGCGGCCTGCCATGGCGAGACCGCGAAGGGCAATCCCGAGCTGGGCGGTCCCAACCTCAGCGATGGCATCTGGCTCTACGGTAACAGCAAGCAAGCCATCATCACGAGCATCCGGACTGGCCGCGGCGGCGTGATGCCGACCTGGGACAAGGTGCTCGACCCGCTGACCATCAAGGCGCTCGCGGTCTACGTGCATGAGTTGGGCGGCGGCAAGTAGCAACCAAGCAAGTGCTCGAGGGCGAGAGAGGATCGACGTGACCACTCTGCTCGACAGACGGCACGATCCGCAGGCCGCACCGAGTTTCGGTGTGCAGCAGCATGACGTCAAGGCTGTGAACGCCAAGGCCGAGCGGGATCTCTACGCCGGGCGGCAAAAGATCTACCCCAAGCTCGCCTTCGGCCGGTTCCGAGCGATCAAGTGGCTCGCCATGGCGGCAACGCTCGGCATCTACTATGCGCTGCCCTGGGTGCGTTGGAGCCGGGGGGCTGACCTGCCCGACCAGGCGGTGCTGCTCGATCTGGCGCACAACCGGTTCTTCTTTTTCTTCCTCGAGATCTGGCCGCAGGAATTCTACTACGTCACCGGCCTCCTGGTGCTGGGAGCGCTGCTGCTGTTCCTGGCTACTTCTGTCGCCGGGCGGATCTGGTGCGGCTACACCTGCCCGCAAACGGTCTGGACCGATCTGATGATTGCCCTCGAGCGGTTCTGGCAGGGCGACCGCAACGCCCGCATCCGTCTCGACAAGGAACCCTGGGGAGCGGGCAAGCTCTTCAAGAAGGGCATGACGCATCTGAGCTGGCTGGCGATCGGCCTCGCAACCGGGGGCGCCATCGTCTTCTACTTCCGCGATGCGCCCACCCTCGCCACCGAGCTCGTCACCGGCACGGCGCCGATGGTCTCGTATCTGTTTCTGGGTCTCTTTGCCTTCGCCACCTATCTGCTCGGTGGCATCGCCCGCGAGCAGGTCTGCATCTACATGTGCCCCTGGCCGCGCATCCAGGGCGCCATGGTCGACAGCCACACGCTGCTGGTCAGCTATCGGGGGGAGCGGGGCGAGCCGCGCGGACACCTGCGCAAGGATGCGAGTGGCGGCATCGACTGGACGGCGCGCGGCGACTGCATCGACTGCAAGGCCTGCGTCGCGGTCTGCCCTACCGGCATCGACATCCGTGATGGCTCGCAGCTCGAATGCATTCAGTGCGCGCTTTGCGTCGATGCCTGTGACGACATCATGGACAAGATCGGCCGGCCGCGCGGACTGATCGGCTACGACACGGTCGCGAAACGGGAGGCGACGGCCCGGGGTGCCCACGAGCCGTTCCGGCCGGTGCGGCCGCGGACGCTGCTCTATGCGGGCCTGTTCGCACTGGTCGGTGCGATCATGCTCGGCGTCTGGCTCAACCGCTCGATCCTCGAGGTCAATGTGCTGCACGACCGCAACCCGCCCTTCGTTGCCCTGTCGGAAGGTGGCATCCGCAATGGCTACACCCTGAAGATCCTGAACAAGCGGCAGGAGCCGCGCACGTTCGATCTCCTCATCGAAGGATTGCCGGGTGCAACGCTCGTCATCGCCGGATTGGATCAGGCAGCGGCCGGCGCG
Organism: Hyphomicrobiaceae bacterium; assembly: GCA_031403055.1. Taxonomy (GTDB): domain Bacteria; phylum Pseudomonadota; class Alphaproteobacteria; order Rhizobiales; family Hyphomicrobiaceae; genus JANNSW01. The sequence goes on from JANNSW010000384.1 coordinate 5,579, forward strand.
ATCAGCGTAGCAACCGACGACCTGCGGGAGTTGCGGGTGTTTGTCACCCTTGCCCCCGGCGCGGTCAGCGAGCTGCGCGCGGCTTCGATCCCCTTCTCGCTCGTCGTCCGTGATCGCGCTTCAGGCGCGGCAGCCGCGCGGCTGACGAAATTTCAAGCGCCTCAACCCGGTATCGGAGGCTCCCCATGATCGGCGGTACAGACGAGCCTGCTCGGCCGGTTGGCGAGCTCACAGGGCGGCACGTGCTCGTTCTTCTCGTCATGTTCTTTGCGACCATCCTCGCGGTCAACGGCTGGTTCATCTACGCGGCGCTCTCGACCTACAGCGGCGTCGTCGCCAACGAGCCTTATCGCAAGGGCCTCGCCTACAACGAGCGGATCGCAGCCGGCGAACGCCAGACCGCGCTCGGCTGGAGCGCGGCCCTCGACGCGGACACGCCGGGCAAGCTTGCCCTCGTCATGACCGATCGCGGCGGCAGGCCGTTGTCCGGCCTCCAGGTGAGGGCTGCGATCGGCCGCCCCTCGACCAATCGGTTCGATCTCACGGCGCGCTTCATCGAGGTCGCACCCGGCCGCTACGAGGCTCGCGACACGACATTGGCGCCAGGCAATTGGATCGTCGCCCTCGAAGCCCGCACTCGCTCGGGTGATTCCAGTCCCGACTTTCGTCTGAGGAGGAAGCTATGGCTCGCACCCTGACCGCCACGGCGCTCGAAGCCGGCATCGCGGGCGCGCCGCACTTGCCCAGGACAGCCGGCAAGGCGAATGCGCAGCGCCAGTCGACGCTCGTCGTCGAGAACATGCATTGCGGCGGCTGCATGCGCAAAGCCGAGGCGGCATTGCTGGCTGTGCAGGGCATCACCGCGGCACGCGCGAACCTGTCGTCGCGCCGCGTCACCGTCACGTCCCCAGAACCTCCGCTCGAAGCAATGATCGAGGCCCTGGCAAAGGCCGGATTCAAGGCGTCGAGCCTTGCGGACACCAGCACGGCCGCCGCCAATGGTAGCGATGCCGACTACCTGCGGCGCCTGGGCGTTGCGGGCTTTGCCGCCGCCAACATCATGCTGCTGTCAGTCTCGGTGTGGTCGGGACAGGGCGGCGACATGACGGGATCGACACAAACGATGTTCCACTGGTTGTCGGCCCTGATCGCGCTGCCGGCGATCGCCTTTGCCGGCCAGCCCTTCTTCCGCTCGGCCCGTCAGGCGCTTGGCGCCAGGCGGCTCAATATGGACGTGCCGATCTCGCTGGGCGTCATGCTCGCTACCGCCATGAGCCTCTTCCAGACGATCCGCGGCAGCGAGCAGGTCTATTTCGACGCCGCCATCACGCTGCTGTTTTTCCTGCTGATCGGCCGCTACCTCGACATCGGGATGCGGACGCGGGCCGCTGGCGCCGCACTCAATCTGCTGGGCCTGCGGGCGCAGAGCGCGACCATCATCCATCCCGACGGCACCACCGGGCGGCTGCCGACGAAGGCCATCGAGCCGGGCATGCGGATGCTGATCGCGGCCGGCGAGAGGGTTCCCGTCGATGGCCGCGTGCTGGCCGGCAGGGCCGACATCGACGACAGCCTCATTACCGGCGAGAGCCGGCCGCGCCCGGTTGCGCCCGGCGATCGCCTCTATTCTGGCACGGTGGCGCTGAGCGGCCCGCTGCAGGCGGAGGCGACCTCGCGCGAGGAGAGCACGCTGCTCGCCGAGATCGCCCGCCTGATGGAGACGGCCCAGCAAGCACGCGGCCGCTATGTCCGGCTCGCCGACCGCGCCGCGCGCTTCTACGCGCCCGCCGTGCACGTGCTTGGGCTCGCGACGTTCATGGGCTGGATAGCGGCGGGGGCGGGCTGGGAACAGGCGCTGACAGCCGCCATCGCCGTCCTCATCATCACCTGCCCGTGTGCGCTGGCGCTTGCTGTCCCAGCGGTGCAGGTGGTGGCGACCGGGCGCCTGCTGCGCCAGGGCATCATCGTGAAAGCCCCCGATGGCCTGGAGCGGCTCGCCGAGGTCGACACCGTCGTGCTCGACAAGACCGGTACCCTGACGCTCGGGCGGCCACGGCTGCTCGAAAGCACGGCGGTGAGCGCCGCGGATTTGTCGCTCGCTGCCAGCCTCGCTGCGTCGAGCCGGCATCCCTATTCCCTGGCGATCGTGGAAGCCGCGAGCGAGCGCGGTTGTTCCGTCGTCCCGGCTTCAGGGGTCGAGGAGGTGGCCGGTGCCGGGCTGCGTCTCCTCACCGAAGGCGGCGTCGTGCAGCTCGGCTCGGCCCGCTTCTGCAACGTCGACGCTACGGGTTCGCATGCCGGAACTTCCTCGCTCTGGCTACGCAACGGCGCAGCCAATCCGATCGAGCTCCGCTTCGCCGACGCGTTGCGCAGTGATGCGATCGAGGCGACGGCCCGGCTGTCGCGGCGCGGATATGCCGTCGAGCTGCTGTCCGGCGATCGCAACGAGGCGGTCGAGGCCGCGGCGGACGCCGTGGCGATCGGGATCTGGCGGGGCGAGCAGCGGCCCGACCAGAAGATCGCTCGCCTCGAGGAGTTGAAGCGCCAGGGCCGCAAGGTGCTGATGATCGGCGATGGCCTCAACGACGCGCCCGCGCTTGCCGCTGGTCATGCCTCGCTGTCGCCGGCGAGTGCTGCCGACATCAGCCAGACGGTGGCCGACGCCATCTTCCAGGGTGAGCGCCTGGCGCCGATCCTGGAAACGCTCGCCGTCGCCAGAGCCGCGCGCCGTCGGGCCCTGCAGAACTTTGCCATCGCGATCGGCTACAACATGGTCTTCGTGCCGCTCGCCATGGCCGGTTGGGTCACGCCATTGATCGCGGCCATCGCCATGTCGGCCTCCTCGATCGCCGTCACGGGCAATGCCCTGCGGCTCGGCTTCGGGCGCTTGGAGGTCACACCATGACGGCGCTGGCTTGGCTCGTGCCCTGTGCGCTGCTGCTCGGCCTGCTGGGGCTTGC
>JANNSW010000385.1:0-2842 GCA_031403055.1 Hyphomicrobiaceae bacterium
GCCACTCGATGATAACGGCGTTGCCGTTGAGGAGTAGTTTCAGTGCCTTCGCCAGGTCCCAGCCATTGACGTCGAGCACCGGCGTGAGCGGCGTCTCGATCACGTCGCGCTTGGGGAAGAGGGCGAGATAGTCGTCCCGCGTGCGGATGAACACGAACCGGCAATCATAGTCGCTGTCGGGCGAGGGGAATCCCCAGGCGCGGCTGCCGCTTTCGATGGCGAAGGCAATTGTGACGTTGTGGTCGCGGGCGATAGCCTCGAGCCGGCCGTCGATTTCGGCGACGGTCGCGGGGTCCATGGTGGAAGGGATTTGGCGGGTCGGGGGCATGCTGTCGTCCGTTCTCAAAATGGTTTCTCGCAGCTGGCGAAGCCGTGCAAACAACCGAACGGCCTGCTATCGTCAACCATTGACCTCGACCCTGTCGAAAGCCGCCTCGATGCTCGAGATCTGCCGTTTCCATGGCATTATTATCGCCATGTACTACAATGATCACGCGCCGGCGCATTTCCATGCCAAGTACACGAGCAACAAGGCAAGGATTGCCATTGCAACAGGCGAGGTGATCCAAGGCTCGCTGCCTCGACGAGCCCTCAGGCTGGCCGACGAATGGCGCACGCTGCACGAGGTCGAGCTGCAAGCCGCCTGGGACGACGTGACGGCTCGTCAACCCGTGAAACCCATCGAGCCGCTGGAGTGAAGACCATGATGGCCAAAGTCGTCGACGCCCGACATGCGGGGGGGTACCGCGTCTGGTTGCGCTTTGCCGACGGGTTGACCGGCGAGGTCGACCTTGGCGCGGAGCTTTGGGGACCGGTGTTCGAGCCGCTCGCGGATCCGGCGGAGTTCGCCAAGCTGAGGGCCGATCCCGACCTGGATACGATCGTATGGCCCAATGGGGCGGATTTTTCACCGGATTGGCTGTGGGAGCAGGTCAAGGCCGCGCAGGTTGAGGTGGCGGCGGAATGAGCGGGGTCGCGAGGCATCCTCGGCTCCACACGATCTCACCATGCCTTCGAATGTTGCGCCCTACGCCCTGAGTGCTCGGCTCATTCCGCCAGGGCGTTCCACTTCCCGGCCGTCATCTCCTCGACCTCGCGGAAGTACTTTTCGTTCGCGTCGCCCGTCATGGTGCCGTGAATATGCCCGATGAGCACGCTGCCGACGGCGTGGATCGCGTTGTGCCGATCGAGCCCTTCGCCCATGAGCCGGTCGATGGCGGCCTCGACTGGCGTCTCTTCGCCGAGGAGGATCTGATTCTCCACGATGACATGAATGGTCGCGTGCAAGCCTTCACTGCCGCTCTCCAGGTCGGCCTTCCGGTGCCAGGCGAGCACCTGCTCGATCCGTCGTCCTTCCTCCAGCGCTTCCCAAGCGTCGACATCGGGCGGGGTCATTGGGTCGTAGTATTTCACTGGGCTGCTCCCAATCCTTGTGCGGTCGGGCCTTGTGCGGTCGGGTTGAACAGGTCGAAGGTCGTGCTCCTCTGCTGTGCCGCCATCCGGCGCAATACGCCTCCGGCACTTGCACACTACCCTTCGTCAAACTCGAACAAGGCATCGAGATCCCGGCGCCCGTGTACGATCCGCAGGATCTGGACGGTCTCATTCGAGACCCGAAAGACAATCACATAGCTGTTGTGAAGAGCAATCCGAACGCCTTCACCCCACTGCGGTCTCAGCGGCGCGGCGCAGGGAAACTCAGAAAGGCGATCCACCCGTCCTTTCAACTCATCCACAAAGGTCGATGCCCTCACCGGATTTCGACGTGAAATGTTGTCCCCGATCTCCTCGAGATCAGCGACGGCCTCCGGGGTGAGGACGACATTCATGATCCGGCAGGCTCATCAACCTGTGAGGCGTACTTCTCGCGAAGCCTCGCAAACACCTCATCGGCTGGAACGAGCTCACCTCGGTCGGCGGAGTCGATGCCCTTCTGGATCTCGGCCCTCAGCCAGTCGGCTTGTGCCTTGCGCTGCAACTCCCGGTCGCGCAAAAGTGCGAGGCCATCCAGAATGACCTCGGCCGCGCTACCGTAGCGACCGCTTTCGACGAGATTGCGGATCATGTCAGCATAGGGCCCGCCTGCGCGCGCATACTCGTCGTCATTGCGTCGATTGTTGTCTTCCATGGCGCTCTGGCTACCACATCCGATGGTCTGACGCACTGTGAACGATGGACTCCGGGGACGAGCCCCTGGGTGATCGCACGATGTGCCCTCAATTTTCATCCATCTTCAGCGCGGCGTTGAACGCTTCCTGGGGAATCTCGACCTGGCCGAACTCGCGCATCTTCTTCTTGCCTCGCTTCTGCTTGTCGAGGAGCTTCCACTTGCGGCTGATGTCGCCGCCGTAGCACTTGGCCAGCACGTCCTTGCGCAAAGCCCGGATAGTCCCGCGGGCGATCACCTTGGCTCCGATCGCCGCCTGGATCGGGATCTGGAACATGTGCGGCGGGATCAGGTCTTTCAGCTTCTCGCACATGGCCCGGCCGCGGGCCTCCGAGCGCGCCGGTCCTGGCAGAGCTTCAGCACGGCGCCCAGGTGCTCGTCGGGCACGAGGTGGTCGCCTTGATCCAGGGCTCCTCCATGTGGTCGGTCTTGATCGGGTCCGGCATGTCGGCTGGGGCGAGAAACGAATCTTGGACTGAACGGCTTCGCCGTAGCAGCGGGTCTGGGCTCGCAGGACAGGGTGGACGAGGTAGTATTCGAGGACCGGCCAAGCGAGCCGGATTTCTCGAAGAAGGAAGACCTCGATGACACCGTTGCGTATGCGTATGATCGAAGACATGGTTTCGGCCGGCCTGGTGCCTGCGACTCAGGCGGCCTACATCCAGGCTGTTCGCG
>JANNSW010000386.1:0-13730 GCA_031403055.1 Hyphomicrobiaceae bacterium
GTGACGCCGCTGTTCGCAACCGAGGCGTCCAGCGTGACGATGGCGGCGAGCGATGCCGGCGGCAGCGATTTCCGGCTGATGCTCGACGGACAGAGCATCGAGGGTATCCGGCTCAATCTTGCCGGGCCGCATCAGTGCGACAATCTCGCGATTGCCGCGCTCCTGGCCAAGCGATTGCTGGATCGCGAGCGGGCATTCGAGGCCCACAGCTTTGCCGGAGCGGTCCGTGGCGCTGCCGCCGAGACACGCTGGCCGGGCCGGCTCGAACGGGTGATGAACGATCCCGCCGTCACCATCGATGTCGGCCACTCGCCGGCGGCGATCGAGGCCGCGCTTGCCGCGTTCGCCGCTCACAACCGGCTCGGGGATTGCCTGCTCGTGCTCGGCTGCTCGCGCGACAAGAATGCACGCGACATGGTGGGTCTGCTCGCGCCCCGCTTCACCCGCATTCTCTGCACCAGCGCCCACCACAAGGGCGCCCCTGCCGCCGAGATCGCCGCCATTGCCAGAGCCGCCAATCCAGCCGCTTCGATCGAGCAAGCTGCAACAATCGCAATGGCAGCGGTGCGCACCGCGACCATTTGCCGCAACGAGAGGCGGGCCGCCTACGTCGCCGGCGGTCTGTTCGTGGCGATCGAGCTTGCCCACGCCCTGCGCGGGGGCGATCCAGCGCGGCTGAGATTCTTCTGAACGCTGAGGATGAGAGGCTCACGGGCGACTGTCCGGATCGCCCCTACTTCTTGCGAAACCGGTCGAGCTTCACGACCTCGGCGCTCGGGCGCGGGGGATCATCATCGGGACCGTCGGGAGATTTGGCGGTCGACTGGGAGAGCTCGGGCACGGGAGGTGGACTGGCTACCCGGTCGGACTGGCCCTTGCGGGAGAGGCGCGGGCGCGCTGCCCCGCCGTTGCGAATGGGCGTCTTCTTCTCCGGGTCGGCCGCTGGCGCCCTGTCGTCCTGCCCGCCGGCTTCGGTTTCGCCCTCGAACCCGGTTTTGACCTCGGCCAGCCGTGGCCCTTTGCGAGCCGCAGCCGAAAGCTCTGATGGCTCGAACTGCATGCCGTAATGCACGCTCGGGTCGAAGAAAACTTTCAGCGATTGGAATGGCACGACCAGACGCTCCGGGATCGAGTTGAAGGTCAGCTTCACCTCGAACCGATCCTCGTGCACAGCCAGATCCCAGAACCGGTGCTGCAGCACGATCGTCATCTCTTCGGGATACTGGACCTTCAAGCGTTTGGAGATACCGACACCGTCAGCCTGCGTGTTGAAGGCGATGTAAAAATAGTGATTGCCGGGCAGGCCCGATTGGGCGACCCGCTCGAGCACGCTCCGCACCACCCCTCGAAGGGCTTCCTGGGAGAGGCGCTCGTAGTCGATCTGCTGCTCGGACATCGATATCGCGCTGGCGTCCAGATTCGCCGGCGGAGCGCCCGCCGAGCTCAAGAGAAATGGAGGGCTTCTGTTGCCCGGTGCCCCCCGAACCGCGCCTGACCCCTGCTAAGGAATCAGGGCTTTCATTTCGAGGACCAGCGCCGCATTACGCAGCGATGGCGACCTCAGCATAGTTGTCATTGGCAACTATACGATTGGCCCGATAACGGCGGTACCATGCCGAGCAAAAGCTTGACCCTTTACACCCTCGTCGATCCTATTTCGCCCCCAGCAGATGCCGCCTGAACTCGACAGGCCGGCGGCATTTGGTGGAGGCGCCGGGTACCGCCCCCGGGTCCGAATGGCTTATTACGGTTGCGTTTATCGCCATAGCCGAACGAGTCGGCAGGTTGAATATAGGATGTTCCGCGTGCGAAAAAAAGGCGTCATCTGAATCTAAACGAAACGGGCTGCGACTGGCGGGTCCCCGCGTCCCGAGCAGGCGCTTGCCATCGCCAAGCGCTAACCATGCCGGGCAAAGCACATTGTCGGATCCAGCTGCTCTGCCCGATCCTTGCTTGGCTCGATCAAAGCTCGCGGTGATGCGGGTCCACGAGGAGGCTTCATGTCGATCGAAACCGTTGCCGAGGTCGCTGCGCGCAGCCCGCGGTCGCGCTATGTCTCGCACGCAACGCTCGGCCCGCTCACCACGCTGGCACTCGCCGTAGTGATCCTGGCGACCGCAGTGCTCGTGAATGTCGCAGGCATTGGCATCACGTTCATTCTTGCCGCGGGCGGCCTCGAGGCGAGCCAGGCGCCCGAGGCGCAGGCGCTCACCAATCCAGCGATGCAGGTCAGCCTGATCGTCTCGACTTTCGCCGGCCAGATCATCGCGATCGTGCTCGCGGTCTGGTTCGCCGGGTTCAAGGGCGGCCGGCGCTCCGCCGTGCTGGCGCTCGCTCCCGCAGGCGGCGGCGTCCTGACCTACCTCGCTTCGGCGGCCCTGTTCGTCGCCGCTGCCGTCGCCGCCGGCTTCGTCATCGGCACGCTGCTGCCGCACGACCCCCTCGAGGACCTGCGGCTCTGGCAACCCTTCCTGCAATCGCCGGCGGCGCCGTTCATGTTGTTGCTGATCGTGGTGGGTGCGCCGCTCTCGGAGGAGCTGCTGTTCCGCGGGTTCTTGTTCTCTGCGCTCGCCCGCAGCCGGATCGGCCTGATCGGCGCCTCGCTGGTGTCGACGGCCCTGTGGACGCTGCCCCATGCCGGCTATTCGTTGCAGGGCATGCTGACGGTCTTCATTGTCGGGCTCGCGCTCTGTGCGATCCTCGTCAGGACCGGCAGCTTGCGCGTGACGATCTTCTGCCACGCGGTCTACAATGCCGGCGTGGTGGTGTTCATGCTGTTTTTCATGCCGGTGCCAGGCGCCTGAAGGGCCTTCCGGTCGACCGAGGTGCCGATGCCGACCGACAACCGGGCCAAAGGCACGCTCATCACGCTTGCAGGCGTCCTCATGTTCGCGCCCGATGCGCTGCTCGTTCGCCTCACGGCGATCGATGCGGCGACGCTGGTTGCCGGCCGGGACTTGCTCGCCGGGGCGATCGTGCTGGCGTGGTGCTCGTGGGCCTCGGGCGGGCGGCTTGCTCACGAGCTGGCCAGCCTCAGCCGTTGGGGCCTCGCCGTAGCGGTGCTGCAGGCGCTGAACTCGATCCTGTTCATCTTTTCGCTCCAGCACACCACTGTCGCCAACGCGCTGCTCGTGTTCTCGACGGCGCCACTCCTGACCGCGGTGCTCGCCTGGACCGTGCTGCGCGAAGGCCTGCCTGCCTCGACCTGGGCAGCGATCGCTGCCTCGAGCGTTGGGCTCGCCGTCATCGTCAGCGGCAGCATCGGTGCCGGCCACGTGCTCGGCGATGCGCTGGCTCTCGCCAACGCGCTGACGGTCGCCCTGTCCTACATCATCATCCGCCGCCATCGCGATGTCAGCATGGTGCCGGCGATGGGGCTCGGCTTGCTCATGGCCGCAGCCGTGACGGCGCCCTTCGCCGGCTACCCGCCCATGAGCTCCATGCAATGGCTATGGCTCGGGATCGGTGGTGGCGTGATCCTGCCGGCCGCACTGATCCTGTTGACCATCGGTCCACGCTACCTGCCTGCACCCGAGGTCGCCATGCTGAGCCTCATGGAAGCCGTGCTGGGCCCATTGCTGGTATGGCTGGTGCTGGCGGAGCACCCTGGACTGCGTACCATCGCCGGCGGGGGGATCATCGTGCTGGTGCTGTTTCTGCATTCGGCGGTGCGGCTGTGGAGTGATCGGGAGGTCGAGGCCAAAGCCCGAGCGGTCGAGGCATTGGCGGAGCGCCACCCGATTGCCTGATGCGAGCCCTTCGCCGCATTGCAACACGAGTCGAGCGTCTCTAGAGCCAAGGAGAGAGTGCGGTTGATTCGTCACCCGCCCACGAAACCAGCCAGCCGGCGTGCGCTGTCGATCAGAAGTGACGCCGCTGAAAGAGGCTAGAAGACCATGTCGAGCCGTCTGGAGCATCTGAAGCGCCTCGAAAGCGAGAGCATCCACATCTTTCGCGAGGTCGCGAGCGAATTCGAGCGGCCGGTGCTGCTCTACTCGATCGGCAAGGATTCCTCCGTCCTCCTGCATCTGGCGCTGAAGGCGTTCCACCCCTCGCGCCTGCCATTCCCGCTCTTGCACATCGATACCACCTGGAAGTTCCAGGAGATGATCGGCTTTCGCGACGAGACGGCCAGGCGGCTCGGTCTCGAGTTGCTCGTCCACATCAACCAGGTCGGCCTCGCCCAGGGCATCAGCCCGGTCGGCAGCGGCAGCGCGCTGCATACGGACGTCATGAAGACGCAAGGCCTGCGCCAGGCGCTCGATGCCCACAAGTTCGACGCGGCAATCGGCGGAGCGCGGCGCGACGAGGAGAAATCGCGCGCCAAGGAGCGCGTGTTCTCCCACCGCTCCGCCGGCCACCGCTGGGACCCCAAGCGCCAGCGGCCCGAGCTGTGGAGCCTCTTCAACGGCAAGCTCGCACCCGGCGAGACCATGCGTGTGTTCCCGCTCTCCAAGTGGACCGAGCTCGACGTCTGGAACTACATCGAACTGGAGGGCATCCCGATCGTGCCGCTCTACTTCGCCAAGGAGCGCCCGGTCGTCGAGCGTGACGGCATGCTGATCATGGTCGACGACGACCGGCTGCCGCTGCTGCCGGGCGAACGGCCGCACATGCGCCGGATCCGCTTCCGCACGCTGGGCTGCTATCCGCTGACGGGCGCGATCGAATCCGCGGCGACGACTTTGTCCGAGGTCGTGCACGAGCTCGTCACCTCGCGCGTTTCCGAGCGCCAGGGCCGGGTCATCGACAAGGACCAGTCCGGCTCGATGGAAAAGAAGAAGCAGGAGGGCTATTTCTGATGGCCCAAGCCCAGCGCAGGATCGAGCCCGACATGACCGCTCCCTCTGCCGCCCCCTCCCCGGCCGCCGAGCCCAATCAGGGCCTGTTGCGCTTCCTCACCTGCGGCAGCGTCGACGACGGCAAGAGCACCCTGATCGGCCGTCTCCTCTACGATAGCCAGCACGTGCTCGAGGATCAGCTCGCGGGCCTGAAAACCGACAGCCGCAAGTTCGGCACCACCGGCGGCGAGATCGACCTCGCGCTCCTGGTCGATGGCCTGCAGGCCGAGCGCGAGCAGGGCATCACCATCGATGTCGCGTTCCGCTACTTCCAGACGGCCAGGCGCAAATTCATCGTCGCCGATACGCCCGGCCACGAGCAGTATACACGCAACATGGCGACGGGCGCCTCGGTGTCCGACCTCGCCATCATCCTGATCGACGCCAGGAAGGGCGTGCTGACGCAAACGCGGCGGCACTCGTGCATCGTCCACCTGCTCGGCATTCCCGAGGTCGTGGTCGCCATCAACAAGATGGACCTCGTCGGCAATTCGCAGGCTCGATTCCGCGAAATCGAAGCCGAGTATCGTGCCTTCGCTCGCCAGCTCGGGCTCGAGCGGATCGTCTGCATCCCGGTTTCAGCGTTGACCGGCGATAACGTGATCCTGCGCGGCGAGGGGCTGGCCTGGTTCGATGGCCCGACGTTGCTCGAGCAGCTGGAGCGCGTCGATGTGGAGAAGGGCCGCGGCGAGACGCCGTTCCGCTTCCCCGTGCAGTGGGTCAACCGGCCGAACCAGAATTTTCGCGGTTTCTCCGGCACGCTCGCTGGCGGCCGGGTGCGTCCAGGCGACGAGATCATCGTGCTGCCGTCGGCGCGCACGACCCGGGTCGAGCGGATCTCGACCTATGATGGCGACCGCCCCGAGGCTATCGCGGGCGACGCCGTCACGCTGACCTTCACGGAAGAGGTGGATGTCAGCCGCGGCGACGTGCTTGCAGCTCCCGGCGCTCGCCCGGAGGTCGCCGACCAGGCCGCCGCGCAACTCATCTGGATGGCCGAGGAGCCGCTCTTTCCGGGCCGCCCCTATCTGATCAAGGTCGGCACCCAGTGGGCAACCGCGACCGTGTCGTCCCTGAAGCACAAGATCAACGTCGACAATCTCGACCACATCGCGGGCAAGGAGCTTGCCCTGAACGAGGTGGCCCAGGTCAATCTCTCCTTCTCCAAGCCGCTGGTGTTCGACCCCTATGCGCAGAACCGGCAGACCGGCGGCTTCATCCTGGTCGATCGGGTGACGTTCAACACCGTTGGCGCCGGCATGCTCCAGTTCGCGTTGCGGCGGGCGACCAATATCCACTGGCAGGCGCTGTCGGTCGACAAGACCGCTCGCGCGGCTCAGAAGGGCCAGCAGGCCTGCTGCCTGTGGTTCACCGGCTTGTCGGGCTCGGGCAAGTCGACGGTCGCCAACCTGCTCGAGAAGCGACTGCTCGCGGCCGGCAAGCACACCTACATCCTCGACGGCGACAACGTCCGGCACGGCCTCAACCGCGACCTCGGCTTCACCGACGCCGACCGGGTCGAGAACATCCGCCGCGTGGGCGAGGTCGCCCGCCTGATGGCGGACGCCGGCCTCATCACCATCGTCTCCTTCATCTCGCCGTTCCGGGCCGAGCGGCGGATGGCGCGCGACCTGTTCGCGGCTGGGGAATTCCTCGAGGTGTTCGTCGACACCCCGATCGAGATCTGCGAGCGCCGCGACCCCAAGGGCCTCTATAAGCAAGCGCGCGCTGGCAGAATCAAGAACTTCACCGGCATCTCCTCGGCCTACGAGACGCCGGAAGCCGCCGAGATCCGGCTCGACGGCGGCAAGGCGACGGCGGAGGACCTGACCGAGCAGGTGATGCGGATGCTGGAGGCCAAGGGGATCGTGTAGGGGGCAGGTCCGCCCCTCGTGATCTGTCGACTTCGGGGCGATCGTCCACTAGGCTGTTGTCATGAGGCTCAGACCCGACCCGATCTCGCCCGAGATCCTGTCCTTCATCGAGGCGACCGTCCGCGAGATGATGGCACCCTATGCCGTGCGCGAGGTTCGCATCCGTGCGAGCGAGGACCATGATGGCGACCCGGCCATCTTCGTCGACATCGACCATGACCTGAGTACAACGCCGGTCGACACGAAGGATCTTCGCAGGCTTTCCAAGCGCATACTCGACCGGTTGTGGGAGCTCGGCGAAGATAGATTCGCCTATGTCCGCCATCACTACCACGATGACCAGAAGGGCACCTGGGACCGGTGAGCGAGGATCTCATCGCGACGGCGCACCGGCTGGCGATGGGCGGTGTTGGCCGGCCCCGCCGGAGTGATCTTGAGCGGGCCGTGAGCTCTGCCTATTATGCCCTTTTCCATGCTTTCGCTGAGGATGCTGCAAGCCTGCTCGTCGGCTCAGGGCCGAACCGTCCGGGCAAGGCCTGGGCGCAAGTCTATCGTGCGCTCGATCACAAAGCTGCGAAGACCGCTTGCCAAGCTGTGCGCCGGCTGGGTTTTCCAGCCGAGATCGAGCTTGCGGCTGACGCCTTCGTCAAGCTTCAGGAAGCCCGCCACGGCGCGGACTACGATCCCGACTATCGCGTCGGCCGCTCCGAGGCTCTGGACTGGATCGCGCTCGCCGAGGACGCCATCCGCTCGCAGCGGCGGGCCTCGCGCAAGGGCCGCATCGCGTTCGCGGTGCTGCTGCTGTTCAAGCGGCGATGATAGGGCGCGGATCGAGCCGCTCACAGCGTCAGCGACGACGGCACCGGCGCATTCATCTCCGCTCTCAGCCGGTGCATCGTTGCCAGATCGCGGACCCACTCGAAGTAGATGCCCTTGGTGCTCGTCACGGTGATGCCGGCATCCGCCATGCGTCGCAATCCATGGGCGTGGTGCGGCGGGGGCGAGAGGGTGGCATCGTCGATCACCACCGCCCGCTTTCCCGCCGCCTCGATGCCGAGCGCCGAATGGCAGATGCAGACATCGGTCTCCAGCCCGATCAGCACGAAGGTGTCGCGCCCCGTCGCCTCGATGTCGGCGCGGATCACCGGATCCGACATCAGGCCGAAGATCATCTTGTCGTGGACCTTGGTGCCCTTGGGCAGCTCGGCGGAAAGCTCGGGCAGCAGCGGCCCGTTGCGGGCGATGTCTTCCGCCGTCGCCACGATCGGGATCCGCAGCTGGCGCGCCACCTTCAGCAGCCAGACCAGCCGCTCGATCAACGGCCTGCGCTCGGCGAGCGGCAGCTTCTCGATGAAGTACTGCTGCACGTCGATCAGCACCAGTGCGGAGCGCTCGGCTTCGACCAGCTCACGGCGTCGATCGGTCATCGTTTGTCACTCCCTCGGGCGCGGCCAGCCACGCGGCGACCGGAGTGAAGATCAACGGCAGCACAAATGCAATGGCCAGGAAACGCGAAAGCTGGTGGGCCGCCACGAAGGCTGGCTCCAGCCCCATGGCATAGGCCATGACGATGGACGCATCGATGCCGCCCGGCGCGAAGGCGAGCAGCGTCTGGGCAAACGGCAGGCCGAGCGTGACGGCAACACCAGCCGCGATGACGGCCGAGACGGCCAGCGCAATCAGGAAGCCGCCGAGCGAGCCGACGACGACCCGGCGAACCGTTGCGAGATCGGCACCGGCGAACCGGCTGCCGATCACCGCGCCGACCACGACCATGGCGGGGAGTGTGATCGCCGCCGGCAGCTGGGAGGCAACCAGCCCGCTGGCGTGGAGAATGGCACTCGCCAGCAGCCCGCCCATCAGCAACGGGGCCGGCATCCGGATCCGCCCCAGCAGGAGCGATGCCGCACAGCCCGCTGTCCCGAGGAGCACGACAGTCGCCAGATCGGCGACCCCGGGCGAGGCGCGCACCTGGCCTGCGGCCATGCCCGAGCCGACCATCAGCGAGGGCAGCAGCGCAACCATCAGTACCAGCCGCAAGGTTTGAGCGATCGCGACGCGCGGCACGTCGAGACCCGCGTGCTCGGCCGTCGCCACCACATGCTGGAGCGCGCCTGGAACCGAGGCGAGAAAGGCTTCCTCTGGCTTCCAGCCCATCACCCGCGTGAGGAATAGGCCGGACGAGCCGACGATGAGCGGGATCGTGAGCATCAACACGGCAATCGACAGCGGCCAGCGGGCGATGCCTTGCAAGGCCTCGGGGGTGATGCCGCTCCCCATTGAAACGCCGAGGATCAGATAGCAGAGATCGCGCAAGTGAGCTGGCACGACCGAGCGCTGAGTCGTGAGCGTGAGGGCCGTGGTCGCGACCGCCGCGCCCGACAGGAAAGCTGCCGGCGCCCCGAGCAGAGCGAAGATCACTCCGCCGGCCGCCGCCAGGGACAGCGTCAGGCCGACATCGCCCCACCGCATCGCCGCGTCGCTGGCAGGTGCCGGCATGGGCGCTCCAACAACACTTCTTCGGCCCAGCGCCGCCGTGCTCAACCGCGCGGGCGCGATTTCTCGGCCGCGGCGGCCATCAGGCCCGTCAGCTCCTGGGCTTGAGTTGCATAGGCTTCCATCTGCTTTTTCGCGAAGGACTGCTGCAGCTCGAACGCCTCCTTGAGATCGCGCACACGGGCGAGATCACGGGCGAATGCAAAGCTCGCCTCGATGTTGGCGGCGGTGTAGCGCATGGCACGGTCCTGCACGTCGCGCGCGCTCGTGGTCATCACCTCCGAGGAGTGGGCAACCATCTCCTGGGCCTTGCGTGCAGCGTCCATGAACTGGGCGTAGGCTTGATGGGCCTGCTCGACATTGCGCTCGGCCAGATCGCGGACAGGGGCCGGAATCTCGAATTGCGGGTTCTGCGCCATGGGAGGTCCTCCTCGACAAGGCCCAACCATGCGGCAGACGGGGCTTCGTGTCTACCCTCGCGCACAACCGATCATCCGCCGCAGGCCGGTCCCTTCGGATCGTCTCCCGCCAGTCGCTCGAAGCCGGAGCCGAAGGGAACATCGAGCTGCAGCGCCTTGTTGGTGGTGCGGGTGGCTGCCACGAAGTCACGCAGCACCGGAAAACCCGAGCGCGCATAGGGCGAGAAGAACCGCTCGACCGTGGCGGCATCGCACAACCCGGCCGAGCGGCAGGCTTCCACCATGTCGAACATCTCGATGTAGGTCGAAAGCTCGGTCTCGGAGAGGCCAAAGCTCTGGAAGGGCTGGCCATCGCAGCTCCAGCGCGCCTGCACATACGAGCGGACCTTGTCGCGGATCGGCACGAAGTCGCGGCCGAGGAATGTCCCGACCTGGGCAAACGCCGCCTGCTGACGCTCGTCGACCCGCTTCCTGGTGTCCTCCTGATAGCTGTCGAGGGCCATGTAGCCGCCAGTCACGGCTGAGAGGACGCCGACCCAGGTGGCAACGGCGTTGGAGAGGCTCGCTATCCTGCTCATGCTGACCCGGACTCCCGATCCGATCTGACCGACGCATGGATCGTTAGCAGGTCCGGGCGGCGCAACCGTGTCAGCCGCAACGCCTCCGACTGCCGCCAGCGGCCGATGCGGGCATGATCGCCCGAGAGCAGCACGTCGGGGATCTCGCGCCCCTCGAAGCTGCGCGGCCGCGTGAACTGGGGGTATTCGAGCAGACCCGTCTCGAAACTCTCCTCGGCGAGAGAAGCTTCGGCCCCGATGACGCCCGGCAGCAGGCGCACCACCGCGTCGATCAGCACCATCGCCGCCAACTCGCCGCCCGAGAGCACGTAGTCCCCGATCGAGACCTCCTCGAGCCCGCGTGCCTCGACGATACGATCGTCGAACCCCTCGAAGCGCCCGCACAAAAGGATCGCGCCCGGACCTCGCGCGAGCGCGCGCACGCGGGACTGCACCAGCGGCCGGCCACGCGGCGACAAGCAGAGCCTCGGCGCATCGGGCGGGGCACGGCGCACCTCATCGTCGATGGCGGCGGCGAGCACGTCGACGCGCAACACCATGCCGGCGCCGCCACCTGCCGGCGTATCGTCGACCGAGCGGTGCGGACCCGTGCCGAAGCTGCGGAGATCAGTGGCCACCAGCCCCCACCGGCCCTCGGCGAGCGCCCGGCCGGCAAGCGAGGCCGCGAGCGGCCCGGGAAACAGCTCGGGAAACAGCGTGAGCACGCTCGCGGTCCACGGACGCACCGCAGCCTCTCCATCACCCGCCATGCCCAACTCCGCCAAATCGCAACCCATCCGGCAGCGTTTCGAGATACCACGTCTCTTTCGGTCCGAAACCGCGGAGGTCGACTGTCCGGGGCTCGAACACCAGCATCCCCTCGAGCGCGCGCTTGGTATCGCCGCACACATGGATGCGGCCGGACGCTGCCGTCTGCTCCAGGCGCGCGGCGAGGTTCACCGTGTCGCCCCAGACATCGTAGGTGAAGCGCGTGGTACCGATCACGCCGGCGGTCAGCGGTCCGCTCGCCACGCCGATCCTGACCCCGAGGTCGAGGCCGTGGCGCTTGGCGAGCTGCGCCACCGCCTCGCGGATCTCGAGGGCCATGCAGGCGAGCCGCGCGGCGTGGTCTCGCCGGGGCTGAGGCGCGCCCGACACGGCCATGAAGTTGTCGCCGATGGTCTTGATCTTCTCGACGCCGTTGGCAATCGCCAGCGCGTCGAGCTCACTCACCAGCTCGTTCAGCAGCGCGACCGTCCTTGTTGGCCCGAGCCGTAGCGCGAGCGGCGTGAAGCCGACGAGATCGGCGAACAGGACGCTCGCCTCGGCGATGCTGTCGGAGATGGGCTCGCCCGGACGCGCCTTCAGCCGCTCGGCAATTGCCGCGGGAACCACGATCTTCAACAGTTGGTCGGCTTCGGTTTCCGCCCGATCGGCGAGGCTGAAGGCGTAGTAGACGATCACCGCGATCATGGCGAAGGTCGTGATCGCGGAGTTGACGTAGAGGTTGGCAATGAGGACGGGATCGGCGGGAATCATCGCCTGCCCCGGCGGATAGAGGAACCAGCTCGCCAGATGCAGGCCGAGCCCGATCGCGACGATGACGGCAATCGTGCGCAGGCGCTCGAGCCCGAAAATGACGAACGGCGCCGCCGCCCCGATGATCAGATTGAGGCCGATGCCCGAATCGCGCCCGAGCGTGCGCACGAAAAAGAAGAGAGCGAAGAATTCGGCCGCCGCGATGATGTAGCCGGCCGCTGTCTCGTCGAGCCGGTGGACGAGCGGGATCATCAGCGCGATCGCGACCAGCAGCAGGTTGATCCACACCATCTGTCGGTATGTATCGAAATCGTAGAGCGCGAACATGACGGCATAGACCGCGGAAAATAGCGCGATCAGATAGGCCATCACGTTCATGATCATCAGCCGCCGTCGCACCAGCGGCGCGTGACCGGCCGTACCGAGCTCGACGAGCTCGGCCAAGCGCTCGTTGGCGGCGCGCAACCGCGCTTCGATCGCGCCGAGTGTCGTGGTTACGGCGGACATGATCCGCGCTCCAATCTCGAGAATTCGACAAGGGCAGCTGCGCGGAAGAACTGGGAATTTGCAACACGCTTTTCCAGTCCCAACCGCCGGTCGGCAGCGGAATGCCCGTCAGCCGAGCAGGCGCTTCCAGAACGAGACGCGCGTCGGAGTGCTCGCTTCCCCGCCAAACCGCGCCAGGTAAGCTTCGCACAGCGCGACCGTGCCGGCGGTGTAGTCGACGCCCATCGACTGGGCCAGCTCGGTCTCGGCATGCGAGCCGATCCAGGCGACCGCCAGCAAGCGGCGCAGCATCACGAAGGTCGGGACCTCCGCCTCGTCCTCGGCCGACAGCTCGGCGACTTTGCGATAGCCGTTGACCCAGGCCGCCAGCAGCTCGGGGACTTCGGGCTTGTGCTCGAAGAAGGTAACGGTCGTCGCACAGTCATAGAGCAGCCAGGAGAAACCGCAGTCGTCGAAATCGATCACCTTGACGGCTCCGCCATCCATCAAGAGGTTGGCGAGGCGCATGTCACAATGGATGAGCCCGAAGCGGTCCGCGCCCTTGCCGTATCGCTCGAGGCGGCGGCCGATCAGCTCGACGGTCGCCGCAAAGATCCGCTCCTTGTCAGGGGTCATTCCCATACCGTCTCGCCAACGGCCCCAATGGGGCCTGTCCCCGAGGCTCGTCGCGAAATCCCAGGTCATCCGCTCGAAGTGCGCTGGTTTCTTCCAGGAGCGCACATGGCGATGCATGCGAGCGGCCGTCTCGCCCAGCACCTCGAAGCCGGCAACGTCGTTTTCCCTGGGCTCGCTACCCGTCTCCCAATCGAACAACACGACGTTGCGCGGTCGCGGCAGGCCAGGATGGCGAACCGACTGGATCAATGCCCCGTCGCGACCTGGAACCGGCACGGGCGTGATGACGCCCGCGTCCTTGCGAAGCGCCACGCACCAGGCGAGCTCGGACGCGATGCCGTTGGTCGTGTGATAGCCGTCGCGATGGATGCGCAGCGCCCAGCGCCGGCCACTCGCCGGGTCATCGACCCTGTAGGTTGCGTTCTCCGACAGATTGATCAGTCTGGCGGACGCGCCCTGGGGCAGCTCGAAGCGGGTGAGCGAGACATCGGCCAATGCTTTCAGCCGCCGCAGCTGCCCCTCGTGGGGCAAGGCATCGAACGGCGTATGGTTGTCATCCATGGCGCTCTCCGGCTGATGATCGGCAGCCGCGCGTTGGCGCCGGCATGCCAACCAAGATCGCCCGACCGCGCCTGCCTTGACAAGAGGGAACCGCATTCGCCACGATGTCCGCTGGTACCTGGAGTCACGAGCTCCCATACCAAAGCCGTCCTGCCCGCATAGTCTGCCCCGGCGGGGCCGCATACGCGCTAAAATAACCAGGCCATTTTCTGGTAGTCGCGTCGTCGTGGCGGCTCGTGGAGATGGCGTTGAAGCGCGGCATGGCATTGCCTGAGGCAGGCCAGCGTCGGCTGCGGGATGATGGCTTGGAGCAGCGTGGCG
>JANNSW010000387.1:0-3260 GCA_031403055.1 Hyphomicrobiaceae bacterium
ATCGACCGCAGCAAGTTCAAAGCCGTGAACAGCCGCGACAACAACTTCACGAAGGGCAAACTGGAGCGGCGGCTGAAGCAGATCGAGGAGAATGTTGCGCGTTATCTGAGCCAGATCGAAACCGCCGACCGGCATGCGGCGGCAGGCGAGGATTCGTCGGAAACGGTGGTGCTGACGAAGACGCGGCTCAAGGAAAAGCTGGCCAAGCTCGAAGAGGAAGTGAAGCGCCTGAAGGCGATCGAGAAGCAGGTGCTGGCCTCGCCCGACCAGCAGGTCTCACTGACCGATCCGGATTGCCGCTCGATGGCGACGAGCGGGCGCGGCAGCGGCATGGTCGCCTACAATGTTCAGGCGGCCGTCGATACCGAGCACCATCTGATCGTCGCGCACGAAGTGACGAATGTGGGCACGGATCGCTCACAACTCGCGAATGTAGCGGTGCTGTAGCGCGACAATCTGGGTGAGACGGCGTCGGCGATCAGAATGGACGGGCGGCGGCCGATAGCGATGGCAAGATCGTCTCGATTCGTTCTGCAGGCAAGCAGTTTCTGATTGTCGCTGGTGTCGCGGCTTGATTGTCGCTCGGCCTCGCCGCTGATAGTCGCTGCCGATCGCGCGTCAATCAGGCACCACCTCGATTGTCGCCCGCCGGCTATTTGGCGGCCGCGCGCTTCCTCTCGCGCGCCTTGCGGGCGCGGTAGCTCTCGACGTTCATCTCGAGGATCGTGGCGTGATGCACGAGGCGGTCGATGGCGGCGAGCGTCATGGCCTTGTCGGGGAACACGCGACCCCATTCGCCGAACGCCTGATTGGCGGTGATGAGCAGCGAGCGGCGCTCGTAACGCGTGCCGATCAGCTCGAACAGCACGCTGGTCTCGGCCTGATCCTTGCTGACGTAGGCGATGTCGTCGAGGATCAGCAGGTGGTACTTGTCGAGCTTGTCGAGCGCGCTTTCGAGAGCGAGATCGCGGCGCGCCACCTGCAGGCGTTGCACGAGATCGGTGGTGCGGGTGTAGAGCACGCGCCAGCCGTTCTCGACGAGGCCGCGTCCGATGGCCGCCGCGAGATGACTCTTGCCCGCGCCCTGTCCGCCGAACAGCAGCAGATTGGCGCCGGCCCTGAGCCAGCTGTCGCCGGCGATCAGCGCCTTCACCTGCGCCTTCGAGACCATCGGCACCAGCTCGAACTCGAAGGCCTCGACGGTCTTGCCCTCGGGCAGCTCGGAGGCGGCGAGATGACGCGCGATGCGACGACGGCCACGGTCGGCCATCTCGTGCTCGGCGAGAGCCGCGAGGAAGCGCGAGGCCGGCCAGCCTTCTTTGTCGGACTGCGCGGCGATGTCGGACCACATCGCCTTCATCGCCGGCAGACGCAGCTCGGTGAGCATCAGCTCGAGGCGCGCGGCATCGATCGTGGGCGATCTGCTCATGCCACGACCTCCCCTGTGCAGGGTTCCGCCGTGACCAGATCGACCGCGCCCAGCGGCCTCCCGGCCACTGAGCCGGGATCGCCCGCAGGGGAGTCGCCGGGCGCAAAGCAAGAAGCCAGCTCGTCATAACTGTCGAGCGACGGCATCTCGATCGTGATCTCGGGCACGGTCGTCGTCTGCGGCCGGAACCGGTCTCGCAATCGGTCGAGCTCGGGCAGCCGTCCGGCATCGAGATCGTCGCGAAGCGCCTCGGCCAGCTCCGCCTCGCAGGCGCGATCGTGGGCGAGCGCCAGCAGGC
This sequence comes from Hyphomicrobiaceae bacterium, assembly GCA_031403055.1. GTDB lineage: Bacteria > Pseudomonadota > Alphaproteobacteria > Rhizobiales > Hyphomicrobiaceae > JANNSW01. The sequence continues at coordinate 1,728 of JANNSW010000387.1, forward strand.
CGACCATGGTGCGGCAAGCCCGTTTGTCGCCGACGCCGGCGAGCAGCGCCTCGAAGGCTTTGCTGTAGGCTACGCGCGGGAACAGCTGATCGCGATAGACGAGGTTGAGTAGCGCCATCGGCTTCTTGCGCAGCGCATGGATCACGTGCCGATAGTCGACCACGTGCGCGTGCTTGTGGTGATCGGGCGAGCGGCCGCGCCGCAGCGTCACCACCTCGGTCGAGCCGAGGAAGCAGACGAGGCGGTCGTCCCAGACGCGCACGGTGAGCCAGTGGCCGATGAGGCGCGAGGGCACCGTGTAGAACACGAGCTTGAGCACGAAGCCGCCCCGTGAGGTGACGACGACGCGCGCTTCCTCGTAGTCGGCGGTGCGACGCTCGGGCAGCTCGCCGAGCTCCGCCTTCTCGATCTCGATGCGCTTGCGATTGCGCGCATTGCGCCGGCCGACCACCTCGTCGATGAAGCGGCGGTAGGCGTCGAGGTCGGCGAAGTCGCGCGAGCCGCGCAGCAACAGCTCGTCCTCGATCACCCGCTTCAGGTGACCGTGCGGGCTCTCGATCGATCCGTTCTCGTGCGCTAAGCCTGGGTTGTTGCGGGTGGCCGTCATTCCGTAGTGGGCGATGAGGGCGTCGTAGCGCCTCGTCAGGTCTTCCTGCGCATCACGGTCGAGGTTGCGGAATGCCGCCGACAGGCTGTCGCTGCGGTGCAGCTCGGGCACGCCACCCAACGCCCACAGCGCGTTCTGCAAGCCCTCCGCGAGCGCGACATAGCTCTCGCCGCCGAGCACGACGTGGGCGTGCTCGAAGCCGGAGAACGCGAGGCGGAAGTGATAGAGCCGGTGGTCGAGGCGCTCGCCGGCAATGGTGATGCCCAGCTCCGCCACGTCGGTGAAGTCGGACAGGCCCATGCGCCCCGGCGGATGCTCCTGGGAGAACATCACGTCCTGCTCGGGGCCGTGCAGCGCACGCCACTGCCGGATGCGCCGCTCGAGCGTCCGACGCACACCCTCGGAGAGCTGCGGGTGACGGCGACGCAACTCCTCGAACACAGCAACCGCGCGAAGGTCGGGTGCGGCCACGAGCATCGGCACGACCTCGGCCTCCCACAGATGGTGAAGCGGATCGGGGCGCCGGCGCTCACGCGGATTCTTCTTCTGCGATGGCAATCTCGGATCGGCCTCGATCCGGTAGCCGGTCGCGCGGGAGAACCCGGCCATCGCGGCAGCGGCGGTCGGGGTGCTGGTCTGACGGGACTTCATGAACAACCTCGTCTGGCAGTCGGTGACATGGCGGCCAGGCAATGAGCGATCCTTCTGTTGCGAAGAATGCTCTCCTGATGCCCGGCCACTCCGACCGCCAAACCGCGCTCTCGCCCTCTGTGGAGATGCTGGGGAAAAGTGCGCGACGCCGGGGTGGACTGCCTCCGGTCGGGCTACGCCCTCCCTCCGTCAGCCCACCCCGGCGAACCGTCTCATCCTGATTGTCGCTGGAGTCTCATCCTGATTGTCGCGCGGTAGTGGCCCGAGCATGATCG